>PLCH01000515.1 GCA_003135585.1 Chitinophagaceae bacterium | reverse complement strand
AAATATATCTAAATGAGATTTCTAACATCGCATATTTCGCCGGTAATTGCCGCCGCTGCTGCAGTCAGAGGGCTTGCCAAAAATGTTCTGGAATTGGGTCCCTGCCTGCCTTCGAAATTTCTGTTTGAGGTCGAAATGCAATATTTTCCTGCGGGAATTTTATCCTCATTCATACCCAGACAGGCAGAACAACCTGGCTGCCTGAGCGTAAAGCCCGCAGCTTCAAATATTTTGTCAATCCCTTCTTCCTTTGCCTGTTTTTCAACCTGTTTACTTCCAGGGACAATCCATACCTCAACATCACCGGCTTTTTGTTTGCCTTTTACAAAAGAAGCAACCATTCGCAAATCTTCGATCCTGCTGTTGGTGCAACTGCCGATAAACACGTAATCAACTTTTCTTCCCTTCATTTTTGAACCGGGTTCAAGACCCATATACTTGAGTGATTTTTCAAACGATGGTTTTTCCTTTTCTTCTATTTCGCTGAGGGCAGGGACATGGCCTGTAACCCCAATGCCCATACCGGGGTTGGTTCCGTATGTTATCATGGGCTCTATTCCAGAAGCGTTGATATGAATTTCCTTGTCAAAAACCGAATCCTCATCGCTGTATAGCGTCTTCCAGTAAGCCAAAGCTTCCTCCCATTCTTTTCCTGTTGCAGGCGCAAATTCTCTGCCCTTCAAATAGTTGAAGCTGACTTCGTCCGGGGCAATTATCCCGCAGCGGGCACCCATTTCAATACTCATATTACAGATGGTCATGCGCGCTTCCATGGATAATTTCCGGACAGCCGAGCCTGCATATTCGACCGCGTAACCTGTCGCGCCGCTGGCTGAAATAAGCGAAATGATATATAGAATAATGTCTTTGGAAACAACACCCTTATTCAATTCACCTTCTATATTGATTCGCATCAACCTGGGCTTGGTTTGCATCAGGCATTGTGCAGCCAGGCACATCTCCACCTCACTGGTGCCTATTCCAAACGCAATCGTCCCAAATGCCCCATGGGTGGACGTGTGACTATCCCCGCAAACGATGGTCATGCCTGGTTGGGTAATTCCGAGTTCAGGGCCAATTACATGAACTATCCCCTGGTAGGGGTGCCCCAGACCATACAATTCAATTCCGAATTTTTCACAATTCTCCTTCAGCGTCTGAACCTGTACCCTTGATAATTCTTCTTTAATAGGGAGGTGTTGATTTATCGTCGGGACGTTATGATCGGCAGTGGCAACAACATGGTCCGGACGGAGCACTGTCAACCCTCTTTGTTCCAACCCTTTGAACGCCTGCGGGCTGGTGACTTCATGGATAAAATGCCTGTCAATATATAATACAGACGGACCGCCCTCAATTGTCTTGACAACATGTTTATCCCAGATCTTCTCAAATAATGTCTTTCCCATATTTTTAGAAAGGTTCGTGATCATTTTAATTGACTATCAAAGCCGCTGAATAAACTTTTGCCAGCTGCCGCAGATCTTCTTCCACAACTTCTTTTTTGGTATCTGCTACTTTCAAAAAGCGCTCATATAAGATATCAATATCATTGCGGTTGTATTCATATCCTAATTTTTGGAAGCGAAATGCCAGCGCACTGCGCCCACTTCTTGCTGTTAGGACAATTTTGGATCCGTCGGCTCCTACTTCCTCCGGCCGGATAATTTCGTAGGTAAGGGCATCTTTCAGAAAACCATCCTGGTGGATTCCGGAAGAATGTGAGAAGGCGTTAGAACCCACAATTGCCTTATTGGGTTGCACGGGCATGCGCATTGTTTCAGATACCAGCCTGCTAACCGGGTTCAGCTCTTCCGCCTTGATCTTTGTGTAAAACTCCAATTGAGCGTGTTGCCGGATTACCATTACCACCTCCTCCAAAGAGGTGTTTCCGGCCCTTTCACCCAAACCGTTAATCGTACATTCAATCTGCCTGGCTCCGCTGATAATCCCTGCTATGGAATTAGCAGTGGCAAGTCCCAGGTCGTTGTGGCAATGGCAGGAGATAACAGCTTTGTCAATATTCTTTACATGGTTGACCAGGTAGGCAATTTTTTCCCCATACTGATGAGGCAGACAATAACCCGTAGTATCAGGAATGTTTACGGTAGTTGCACCTGCATCTATAACCGCTTCAATTACCCTGGCCAAATATTCATTTTCTGTTCGGCCGGCATCTTCCGCATAAAATTCCACATCCCCCACCACNNAATTCTTTGCCCATTTAACTGCCTGGGTGGCTCTTTCTATTATTTCCTCCCTGTTAGAATTGAATTTTGATTTTATATGAAGATCCGAGGTGCCGATACCTGTGTGGATGCGGGGCCGTTTGGCATGTTTAAGGGCCAATGCGGCGGCTTCAATATCCTTCTGGACAGCCCGGCTCAATCCGCAAACAACGGAGTTCTTAATAACCTTGGATATTTCTTCCACGGAATGAAAATCACCGGGACTGGAAATGGGGAAGCCGGCTTCGATAATATCAACCCCCAGGGATTCCAGCTGTACAGCAAGATCCAGCTTTTCTTTGGTATTAAGTTTACAACCTGGAACCTGTTCCCCATCCCTTAAGGTGGTGTCAAAAATGAAAATCTGATTAGCCGGCATATAGTATATTTATTTAAAAAAAAGCCTAAAACCTGGGTCAATTTACCTTTGCATTCCATTCTATGGAAAAAACTGACTTACCCATGCTTTCGAAGTTAACTTTGTTAAGCTGGGTAATAAAATCAAAATGGCGAGGGATTTACACGATTAAACACCGGTAAAAGGGGTTGAAACCCTTGCTGGTAAAGCATTTAAAGTTTATAAAATACGATGCCCAACCGATCATCAGATGCGCTGTTCCAGCTTATAAAATCACTTGAAAAATCAGAAAAGCGGAATTTTAAGCTATACGTGAAGAGAAATTCAGGAATTGAAGATCTAAAAGTCATTCAATTGTTTGATGCTTTGGACAAGATGGCGGAGTATGATGAAATTCAATTGCTTAAAAAAAACAAGGGTATAAAAAAACGGCAGTTGTCCAATAATAAGGCCCAATTGTACAAGCAGATTCTGTCCAGTTTGAGGCTGATTAAAAATGAAAACAATATTGATATACAGTTGCATGAACAACTGGACCATGCAAGGATTCTGTATAACAAGGGTCTTTACCTGCAAAGTCTCAAAATGCTTGACCGGATCAAGGAAAGTGCCAGGTCAAATCACCAGGTTACGTTTTTGCTGCAGACACTTTTCTTCGAAAAAAAGATAGAAGCACTTTATATCACAAGAAGCATGCAGGATAGGGC
>PLCH01000576.1 GCA_003135585.1 Chitinophagaceae bacterium | reverse complement strand
AAGTAGGGCCATCCACATAAATTAAATTGATCACCCCATCAGGTAAACCCGCTTCTTTTAAGATCCGCATAAACATCTGGGCGCTAAAGACCTGGGTATTGGCAGGTTTCCAAACTACCACGTTACCGCACATGGCTGCGGAAGTCGGCAGGTTGCCTCCAATGGCAGTAAAATTAAATGGTGTGATAGCCAATACAAATCCTTCCAGGGGACGGTATTCCAACCGGTTATGAACGCCGGGGGAACTGATGGGTTGTTGCTTGTAAATTTCACTTAGAAAATGGACGTTGAATCTTAAAAAGTCGATTAATTCACAGGCGCTGTCTATTTCGGCCTGATAGGCATTTTTACTTTGGCCCAGCATTGTCGTGCCATTCATATAGGAACGGTATTTTGAAGAGATCAATTCAGCGGCTTTCAGAAAAATATTGGCCCGGTTCTCCCAGCTCATGCTGGCCCAGTTATCCTTTGCTTTCAGGGCAGATTCAATCGCCAGCTTCACATGTTTATCATCCCCGGCATGAAAAAAACCGAGCGTATGTGCGATCTCGTGTGGAGGATGAATGGGTATTTTCCTCCCACTGCGCACTTCTTTACTACCGATAAACATGGGTATATCATGCTGGCGGCTCTTCAATTCCTTTAATGTCCGCTTTAGTATTTCCCTTTCTTTGCTTCCAGGAGCATAATGTAAAACGGTTTCGTTGGCCGGCAGGGGGAATGAAAAATATCCAAGGTTCATATTGTCTTGCTTGTGCTGCAAAAGTAACTTAAGTTCAATAATAGTAATGAATTGCAGTTATTAGAGGGTCTTGGTAAATATCCCCGGAAAGAACTGGCAGGAAGAGCAGGCTAATTTTCCTGTTCTTTCTCCATCATCAGGTAGGCTTTGATGAATCCGTCCAATTCTCCGTCCATCACCGGTTGAACATTCCCAACTTCATAATCCGTGCGATGGTCCTTGATCATTTTGTAGGGATGAAAAACATAGGACCTTATCTGTGAGCCCCATTCAATTTTTTTCTTACTAGCATTGCTGGCATCCTTGATGGCCTCCCGCTTGCGTTTTTCTTCTTCGTACAAACNNCCTGCGTACGGGCCTGCTGGCATTCTACGATGATCCCGCTGGGTTTATGGGTTAGCCTCACTGCAGTCTCAACTTTGTTTACATTCTGTCCCCCTGCACCACCGCTGCGAAAAAAAGCCCATTCTATATCGGCAGGGTTAACGGCTATTTCAATCGTCTCATCTATCAATGGGTATACATATACGCTTGCAAATGAGGTATGTCTTCTGGCATTGCTATCAAAAGGTGAGATCCGGACAAGGCGATGGACCCCGCTCTCGGCTTTCAGGAAGCCATATGCAAAAGGCCCGTCGAACTGTAGCGTAGCACTCTTGATACCTGCACTTTCCCCAGACTGCAGATCGAGTTCCGAGACCTTCCAACCCTGCTTTTCTCCATACATGAGATACATCCGCATAAGCATCTCGGCCCAATCCTGACTTTCAGTTCCCCCGGCACCTGAGTTAATCTGCAATACTGCAGGTAATTCATCTTCCGGCTGGTTAAGCGTGCTTTTGAATTCGGATTCTTCAATGAGTGAAATTGCCTTGTTGTATGCTTCTTTTGTTTCTTCCTCGGAAGCCTCTCCGGCTTTCCAGAACTCAAATAAGACCGCAAAATCTTCTATGGCCCTTTCCACGGAGTCGTAAAGTTTAACCCAAAATTCATTTAGCTTGATGCCCTTTAAAATTTCTGTAGCGCGCTTGTTGTCATCCCAGAAACCAGGGCTTAGAGAAAGTTGTTTTTCTTCACTGATCTTAAATTGTCGGTTCTCGACGTCAAAGAAACCTCCTTAGGACCACCATGCGATCCCTCATACTCTTAATTTGTTCTTGTGTCATAACGGGCGCAAACCTACATCAAAATGACCTTATTGTCAAAACGGGAGGACAAATTTGACCGACCCATTCATTCTNNTTGCCAATAGGGGAAAGTCAAACCGGCGACATAAAGCAATTTCAGGGAGTTCCCAGGCTGAAATAACATTTTTAAACCAGACCTTGGAACCTCTCACTACTTCGTTTTTCGCTGCTTGATTCAATATCCATTCTGGACGGACCGATCCGGATTTTGACCTGAATTTCATTTATCAGGGCAGGTTATTCCACTAATAAAATGAATTTAGATATCCACTTTTATAANNGAAAATGATTTTATAAAAAAATTGTATGGAACTTACTAAAAAAACGCTGCATGCATTAAACAAGCAGGTGGAAATTGAGGCAAATGCCTCTCATCAATACCTGGCATCGGCAGCCTGGCTCGAAAGCAAACCCGGGCTTGACGGAATGACAGATTTTTTTTACAAACAATCACAGGAAGAACGAGCACACATGACCAGGTTAATGCACTATATTTCCATGCGAAAAGGTCATGCACAGATACCAGCACTTGAAAAGCCGGAAACTGATTTTAAAGGGATCAAAGAGGTATTTGAACTTTTTTTGAGGAACGAACAGGAGGTTACGAAAAGTATAAATNNTATTACATTTCAGTTTTGGCAATGGTATTTAAAGGAACAGCTGGAAGAAGAAAACCAGGCAATAAAGATGCTTGATGAATTAACCCTTATTGGGGACAACCGTTCAGCCTTGTATAGTTTTGATAAAGATATCATGCGCATTCGTGAAAAAGTCGAGAAAGAGACCAGCGCTGAATTAAACCATGACTAGCGCCCTAATGTGCATAACCTT
>PLCH01000188.1 GCA_003135585.1 Chitinophagaceae bacterium | reverse complement strand
AAGTGGTCGTGGAAACAAAAGATGGCCAGGTATGGGTGAATGGAAAGCCAATTTCTGAGGTTGATGATGATCATATTTCCATCAGGAGAAAGAATATGGATATCAATGAGGATGATGGCGATGCCATGGAATTGTTAGAACCAGCCATGCCTAGGTCTCCTTTTCGCGGCGGTGTATGGAATTATAATAATAGTGATGAGCTGATAAACGGGTCTCCCTCGAGAACGGCTTTTCTGGGAGTCAGGTCTGAAAAAGCGGAAGGTGGAGGAGCCACCATTTCCGAGNNTAAAAGGAAGCGCGGCTGAAAAAATTGGTTTGAAAAAAGGAGATGTCATTTTAAGGATTGATGAAATAAAAATTGATGGGCAGGATGACCTGGTTGCAGCCATTCATAAATACAAACCGCAGGACAAAGTGGTGGTTACCTACAAACGGGATGGTAAAGAGTTAAAGTCAACAGCTGTTCTGGGAAGGACGAGGGGAATGGACAACGGAAATTTTAATTATAGATTTGAAGGGCCCAATATGCAAAATTTTAAACTGGAACTACCACCCAACGGATATGGCGTCTTATGGAATGGAGGGAGACCTAAACTCGGGATCAGGGCCCAGGATACAGAAGATGGCAAGGGTGTAAAAGTCCTGGATGTGGACGGTGAATCACCTGCAGAGAAAGCCGGTATCAAGGAAGGGGACATCATCACCCAATTTGAAGGAAAAGAAGTAAACAGCGCAGAAACGCTCGCCAACCTGGCCCGGGAAAATAGAACAAAATATACCCTGAAGGTTAAACTTAACCGCGATGGAAAATCCGAGGATGTGGAAGTGAAAATTCCAAGAAAATTAAAAACGGCAAACCTTTAATGGACGGAATGAATGCTGTGAAGAGGGTTGCTCCAGGGCAACCCTCTTCGTTTGCATAAGGGGAGCAAAAGTAACTGCATTTTTCTGAGGAGAGGCTATTAAGCCTGATCCAGCAGGTAATGCAGGATCATCCCTTCCATTCGTCAGGCCGCTGACAGGAAATACGCTGTTAAAGCGGTATTTTTGCGCTCCGGGATGCCAGTCAATTACGAATCATATGAGGTTATTGTGGGTCTGGAAGTTCATGCCCAGTTACTCACGCAAAGCAAGTTATTTTGCGGAGACAGCGCTGCCTTCGGGGGGGAACCCAATACGCAAGTAAGCCCGGTCACTCTCGCACACCCCGGCACCTTGCCCGTGTTGAATAAAAAGGCGGTGGCCTATGCTGTAAAGATGGGTTTGGCCTGTCATTGTGAAATTGAACGGGATAATTATTTTGCACGTAAACATTATTTCTACCCCGACCTGCCCAAGGGATATCAGATTTCCCAGCATATGACACCGGTTTGCAAAGGGGGTTATGTAAAGATCCGGATGCCTGATAATGAAAAAAATATCGAGCTCAACCGGATTCACCTGGAAGAAGATGCCGGGAAAAGTCTTCATGATGTCGATCCGGGTTGTACCTCCATCGATTTTAACCGGGCGGGTGTTCCATTGATAGAAATAGTAACGGAGCCGGTTATCCGAAGTGCTGATGAGGCCTATGCATTTCTGATAGAGTTGCGGAAGATTCTTCGTTATCTCGGGATTTGCGACGGAAATATGGAGGAAGGAAGCATGCGGTGTGATGCCAATGTTTCGGTAAGGGTAAAAGGGGATACGCAATTGGGTACGAAGGTGGAAGTTAAGAATCTGAATTCCATTCGCAATGTTAAACACGCCATCGCCTATGAGGCCAAGCGGCTGATTGACCTGGCCGAAAAAGGAGAAGGTATCCTCCAGCAGACAAGAAGCTATGATGCGGACAGAGGGATTAGTTTTGCCCTAAGAACAAAGGAAGAGGCAAATGATTACCGCTATTTTGCTGATCCTGACCTTCCTCCTTTTCATCTCACCGATTCTTTTCTGGAAGCTATTCGCGCAACCATCCCCAAACTTCCCGAAGAGTTGATAACGAAATATACAACGGTCCTGAAATTATCGGAATACGAGGCAAAGGTGATCTGCGATGACAGGGAAACGGCTGACTATTTTGAAAAAGTCATAAAAGAGACCAACCACCATAAAGCTGCATCAAACTGGTTACTGGGCCCTGTAAAATCCTGGTTAAATGAGCACAATCTCCTCATCGGGAATTTTGTTTTGCCGGCAAAAACCCTGGCCGATCTGATAGAACTTGTTGAAGAAGGGAAAGTAAATTTTTCTGTAGCCTCCTCCCGGATTTTTCCTGCATTGATCAAAAATCCATCGGGTTCCCCCCTGCAGATGGCTCTGTCCATGGATCTTTTGCAGAATTCGGATACGGCGGAAATCAGGACCTGGATTGAGCAGGCATTGGCTAAAATGCCGGATAAGGTGAATGAATATAAGAAGGGGAAAAAGGGATTGATCGGCCTTTTTGTCGGGGAGGTAAAAAAAATATCAAAGGGCAAAGCAGATCCTGTATTGACCNNATGAATAAATTTGGAATATTCTTTTAATTGAAATAAGACAAAATATGAGAATGAAATTTCTGTCCGTAATGACGGTTGCGCTGTTGTCCTTTGTATCTGGTTGTAAAGAAGCGGGGAAGGGGGTTTTTATTGTTTCCGGTACCTATAGGAATGCCGATAAGCTTGCCACAGCAGTTCCATCCGCAGGGATGAGAGTGTATTTGCAGGAAGTGCAGTATGGCAAAGATCAGCCTCCTATTTCGCTGGACTCCGCGAAATTAACCGGCAATTCCGGGAGCTTCAGCCTGAAAGGCTCAGGTAAATCGCAGGCTATTTATGAACTGGTTTTCGGTGAAAATATTGTTGTTCCGGTCATCAATGATGTCTCCGAGATCAAGGTCGACGTTGACCTTGGAAAAAGGGATGATTATTATACAGTGCTCGGATCTGAAGCAAGCAGAAAATTACTGGGGCTTATCAGCGGCTTTGGAAAAAAGAGCTATCAGGTCGAAAGATCCTTCGCGGTCCTGGACAGCATGAAACGTTCCAATGCTCCGGATAGCGTTTTGATAGCATATACAATGGAGAAAAACAAGGCTATTCAGGATTTGAATAATTACCTCAGGAATTTTATTCAAACCAGTTCCAACCCCACTCTCAGTGTATTGGCATTGAGCTGGTCATCCTCCAGCCTGTCAAGAACAGATTTTGAAAAGGAATTAAACAGCCTCCAGACAAAATATCCGGATAATAATGTTTTGCAGGGCATGAAGAAAAGCTTTGATCTGCAACAGGCCGAAATGACAAAAAGATTGGAAGCCAATGGGTGGACGGGTAAAAAGGTACCTGAACTGGCCTTGCCGGATACCCAGGGCAAGTCAATCAGCCTTTCCTCCTTTAGGGGGAAATATCTGCTGGTTGATTTCTGGGCAAGCTGGTGCAGCCCCTGCCGTCAGGAAAATCCGAATGTTGTGAGAGCCTACCAGGAATTCAAAAACAAGAATTTTACAATCCTGGGTGTCTCCCTGGATAAAGAAAAGGATCCATGGATAGAAGCCATCCAGCAGGATAAATTGGAATGGACGCAGGTGAGCGACCTTAAGTATTGGAACAGTAAAGCCGTTGAATTATTCAAATTTGAAGGAATTCCTTTCAATTTGCTGATCGATCCCGATGGAAAGGTAATCGCACAGGAACTACGCGGACAGGATCTGGAAAATAAATTAAGAGAGGTTTTAAAATAGTAAGGTCTCCGGTTGGAATTCATTTTTTGTTTAAGGTCATCAGTAGCGCGGGAAGAAAGATAAGGTTTGTCAGGGTAGCCATTACCAGTGTCAGGGAAGTCAACCAACCCAGCGCCTGCGTTCCGCCAAAATCACTGAAACAAAAGATTATAAATCCCGCTATGAGGACCAATGAGGTATAAATGATGCTGATACCGGTGGTATGTTGGGTATCAATAATTGTTTGCCTGTTTCCTGTCTGGCCTTTTTTTAAGTCCTGTTTGTAATTAACCAGGAAGCGGATTGTAATATCGATGGCGATCCCGAATGCAATGCTGAAAACAAGGACTGTGGAAGGCTTCAGGGAGATGCCCATCCAGCCCATCACGCCTGCCGTTATAATCAGGGGAATTATGTTCGGGATCAGGGAACACAATAATATTTTAAAAGACCGGAACAGATATAACATGCAGACGGCGATCAGCAAAAATGCCCACATGATGCTCACTTTAAGGCCCTTTATGATAAATTCACTGCCTGCCAGAAAAGTCACACTGCTTCCGGTTAGCTGAATGGAATATTTCGTGGAATCAAACAGGCTTGCTGATTTATTTTCAATGTCTTTTAATACCTGCTCCAGGCGTCTGCTGCCTATATCGGCCATGTTTGTATTTATCCGGGCCATTTGTTTGTTGCTGTCTACAAATGTCAGCAAGAGCTTTTCGAAATTGTCTTGTTTATTTTTTTTACCGGTTTTCGAATTTAAAGACTCCATCAGGAAGCTGATATCAAACTGGTTGGGTAAGCCATAGCTGCTGCTGTCGCCGTTGTAAAACCCCTGCCTGGCAAATTTTAAACCTTCGACAAGAGAAAGGGGGCGGCCCATTTCCGGTCTGGATGCCATGTAGGCAGAGAGGGAATCGATTTTTGAAAATGTTTGTAGCGGAGCGATACGCAAACCATTTCTTCTTTTTGTGTCAACTATGATTTCAAGCGGCATCACTCCCTTGAAATTTTGTTCAAAAAACTTTAGGTCCTTATAAATCTGATCCGTTTTTGGAAGATCATCCACTATATAACCCTCGGCGCGCAAACGAAATGCACCGGCTACCGAGACAAGCAATACCAGTACGGTAATTCCATATATCAAAGGCCTGTGATATAGACTCCATGTTTCGAGTCTGTCTAAAATGGCAGTAAGCCAGCGGTTGGTAAGATAACGGGTTTGCCTGTCTGTGGGATTTGGAAGGTAACTTAGAATGGCAGGTATCAGGATAACGGAAATAAAAAACAGCATCATGATATTGATACCTGCTACCACGCCGAATTCTTTGAGGACGGCACTTCTGGTCAGCGCAAAAACACCAAATCCAATGGCAGCAGAAATATTACAGAATAGGGTGACAATGCCCATTTTGCGGACCATGTCCAGTAAGGCAGTCCTTTTATCACCGCTATCTCTATACGCTGTATGGTATTTATTAAGAAAATAAATGCAATTGGGAATCCCTATCACGATCACCAGTGGCGGTATCAGGGCATTCAGTAAGGTTATTTTGTAATCAAATAATTGCATGGTACCGAAACTCCAGATGACACCTATCCCGACTACAGCCAGTGAAAGCAGCAGGGTGCCGATACTGCGAAAAAAAAGCATAAGTATAAATGCCGAAAGGAGCACATAGCCTAAAAGGAACCATTTCATTTCAGTAGCAACCTTTGTAGCCATATGGGTGCGGATCAGCGGAAGACCGCTGTAATGCATTTGCAGCCCATGGCGCTTTCCAAATTCTTTTCCGGCGTTGATGATGCTGTCAACGGTAATAATGCGTTCGGGTGAATTCATGATCTCTTTGCTGATGCCTACAGCCATCAGATACGCATGAGTGGAGGGATTGTATAACAATCCCCGGTAAAAAGGAAGGCTAAAGAAGACCTGTTTGCAGCTGTCGAGCTTATTTTGGGATAGTTCGCCGTCGGGAAAAACAGAGACAGCATTCAATTTTGCCAGGCTGTCATTTTTCTCCAGCCTGATAGAAAATGGTATGCTGCGCACCGATTCAACACCCCTTAACTGTTTGACCTTTTTATTGAATTTTGTGTAGTCATTGAATATTTCTTTTTCAAAGAGCCCATCAGTTTGCACCCCGATCACAAGCGTGTTGCCATCATCGCCGAATTTCTCCAGGAAAGCTTTGTAGGCCAAATACCTGGGATCGTCCGTTGGGATAGCTCTGGAAAATTCATAGCTCATTTGCACTTTTGAAGCATGCCAGCCCATGAAAACAGTTGAGCCTATTAATATCGCCAGGAGGGGCAAGCGGAATCGCAACACAAAACGGGCAATAAGATCCCACATGGGTTAACTATTAATTGAGTAGAATAATTAATTACCCGGCAAAGAAACCTATTTTAACTGGCTTTTCAAGCAACCCGGGCGGGTTTTACAATTATCTTTGGCTTATTAATGTTTCTGATAAAGCAATGACGCATAAGACCAATGGCATTGTATTGCGAACCGTGAAGTTTGGAGAAACCAGCGTTATCGTGACGATCTGCACGGAATTATTTGGCGTGCAATCCTATATTGTGAATGGCGTTCGGATATCCACCCCCAAAAGATAGGCAAAGGCCAGTTCGTTTCAGCCTGCGGCCATCCTGGATTTGGTCGTTTATCACAACGATCTCAAAAATTTGCAAAGGCTAAAAGAATTCAAATGGGCATATTTATATCANNTATCAGCATGTTTTTTTTAGTGTAATGAAGAATTCAGTGGCACTTTTCATGGTTGAATTGTTGCAGAAATGTTTGAAACAACCGGAGCCAAATCCCGATCTGTATCACTTTATAGAAGATGCTTTTATTCACCTGGATAAAAGCGAAGAAAGCGTGGTGGCCAATTTCCC
>PLCH01000001.1 GCA_003135585.1 Chitinophagaceae bacterium | reverse complement strand
TCGGGTCAAATTACTTGACGAACGCTATCCGGATCACACCGTTTTGGCCCACATCTCGGGAAGAATGAGAATCAATTACATACGAATCCTCCCCGGCGACAAAGTAACCATTGAATTGACACCGTACGACCTGAACAAAGGAAGAATCGTTTTCCGCCACAGAGATAACCCGACAAAACTGCCGTCCAAGGACGTACTTCCTGCCCCTCAAGNNAGCCTCCAGAAAAACCTACTGATTCCAACGCATCATGAAAGTACGATCCTCAGTCAAAAAAATTTGTAACAAATGCAAAGTGATCCGCCGCAAAAACGTTGTACGGGTCATCTGCGTGATTAAAAAGCACAAGCAAAGACAGGGTTAATTTTTAAACTTAACTATTGCATTTATGGCAACGGTTGCCCGTATAGCAGGTATCACTCTCCCCAAAGAAAAACGCGTTGAAATCGGTCTTACCGCCGTTTACGGCGTTGGTCGAAGTCTCAGCAATAAAATTCTTAAGGAATCCAACATCAATCCTGGTACCCGCGTCAGTGAACTGACCGATGATCAGCTGAACATCCTTCGCGAAAAGATCTCCAAGATCCAGACCGAAGGTGATCTTCGCCGTAAAATCCAGATGGATATCAAACGTTTACAAGAAATCGGTTCATACCGCGGCTACCGTCACAGAAAAGGTCTGCCTGTACGCGGACAGAACACCAAGACGAACGCCCGCACCAGAAAAGGCAAGAGAAAGACCGTTGCGAACAAGAAAATAGCTATGAAATAATAATCCGTAATCAGTAATAAAACCCATGGCAGAAGAAAAGATCAAACCTGAAACAGCAGCTGCACCCGATGCAAAAAAGGGTGAAGCGAAAGAAAAAACCGCTAAAGCTCCCGCCGGCGAAAAGACGGAAGCTAAACCGGCCGGAAAACCTGCGAAAGGAAAAAAGGGGAAGGCTAAACGCCGCTCCGTACAGGAAGGCAAAGCTTACATTCAGGCAACTTACAACAATACCATTATCAGCATTACGGACATGAACGGCGAAGTGCTCGCATGGAGCAGCGCAGGTTCAAACGGTTTCAAGGGCGCCAAGAAGGCGACTCCTTACGCCGCGCAGGTTTCATCCGAAAATGCCGCGAACAAAGCAAAAGTCTATGGTTTGGAGAAAGTTCATGTTATTGTAAAGGGCGTTGGTTCGGGCCNNACGGGACTGAACATTGAATCGCTCACTGACGTCACTGCAATCGCACACAATGGCGTACGCAAGCGCAGAACCCGCCGCGTCTAAAAACGCCGCAGACACACCGTCTACTTATACTATCTATCTTATACTTTAAAACATGCGATACACCGGCCCCAAAATGCGTTTAGTCAGAAGAGAAGGAATGAACCTCTTCGGAAATGAAAAATTCGACGCCAATAAAGTCAAAAAGAACTACAAACCCGGCATGCACGGACCAAAAGGAAGCTTTTCCAAAAAGTCCGAGTATTCCCGCCAGCTCTNNGTGCATTACCGAACGCCAGCTTTTCAACTACTTCAAGAAAGCTTCCACGATGAAGGAAATCACCGGTAACGCTCTCTTGAAACTTTTGGAAAAACGTCTCGACAGCGTCATTTTTAAAGCAGGAATGGCCAAAAGTCGTCCGCAGGCACGTCAGATGGTGAGCCACGGTCTTTTTAAGGTCAATGACCAAAAGGTAAACGTTCCTTCTTTCCACGTGGAAGTCGGCGACAAGTTTGAAGCTATCACCCGTTTAAAAAAATCAAAACTTTTCAGCGATGTGGAAAAGCAAAGATTCNNAACACTCGGCGGAGAAATGACCCGAGAAATCGAACCGGGAGAACTTGAACAAGCTGTTCAGGTAAGTCTCGTGATCGAGTATTACTCAAAAGCATAACATCGCCGCCCCTCCTTCGGGAGCTGCGGACGATTTTCCCCCTCGTCCCTCGGGACTTTTCAAAAAAAAGGTTAAGTAATCTTTAAACCTCAACCTAATGCATTACATTCAAGAAGAAATCGGCATTCCAAAGATTAAAACTGAAAAAGTCAGTGATAATCATGCCATTTTCACCGTCAGCCCACTTCCTCCAGGATACGGTATGACCGTTGGTAATGCTTTTCGCCGTATTCTTCTTTCTTCTTTGCCAGGTGCAGCAGTAACCGGCATTAAGATAGACGGAGTAAGCCATGAATATTCCACCGTGAAAGGTGTCAAAGAAAGCGTTCTTGATATTTCATTGAACCTCAAGAGTCTTCACATCAGAAAAGACACCAAGGAACCTACGACCTGCACCTTGAACGTTTCAAAGGAAGGTCCAGTATATGCAAAAGACATCAAATGTCCGAGCGACGTGGAAATCTTGAACAAAGACATGTACATCACGACTTTGGAAAAAGGCGCGAAACTGAACATGGAACTCCGCATTGAAAAAGGAGTAGGCTATCTGCCTGCCCACAACCGCCAGAAAGAAGAAGGCGCAGATCCTTCATTGATTATTCTGGATGGAGTTTTCTCTCCTGTAAAAAAAGCCCGCTACGATGTAGACAGTACCCGCGTAGGCCAGATGTCCAACCTCGACAAACTTTCTCTTGAAGTGATGACCGACGGTTCAATCTCTCCTGAAGACGCAGTAAAATTCGCTTCAAACATTCTCCAGTCTTACTACAATCTCTTCAACCAGGAAAATGCGATGGTTGAGGCCGACTATATGTCCGACTTCAAGAAGATCGTTGAAAAAGAACAGGCTGAAGAAAAGAACAAGCCGGTTCAGGAAAGCTACACTCCGATTGAAATTCTCGGATTCTCTCCAAGAACTCTCAATGCGCTCATCAACGGAGGCATCGGTTCAATCGAACAATTGTCGAAATGCACTGAAAGCAAGTTGACGAATCTCCGCGGCTTTGGTAAAAAGGCTCTCACGGAAGTAAAAAACGCACTCAAAACCCGCAACCTAACTCTCTCAGAAGAATAATTANNAGACTGCTTCTTGGCAACCTTGCGACATCGCTGATGATTCACGAGAAAATCCAGACAACCCAGGCAAAAGCGAAAGCTGTCCAGCCGCTCGTTGATGATCTGATCAATACGGCAAAACGCAAAGAAAAACGCCTGGCCATCCGTGCATTGAACAGCGTACTCCACAGCGAGCTCGCTTCCCGCAAGATCATGGAAGAACTCATCAAGCGTTATGCGGAAAGAACAAGCGGATACACCCGCATCACTCCGATCAAATTCCGAGCCGGTGATGCTGCACTCATCGTACAAATTGAACTCGTTTAATCATCGCAACCAAATCTCTTTTTATGAACAAAACATACTCACCAAAAATAGAAGACATCAAACGTGAATGGTTTCTCGTTGATGTAAAAGGCAAAACCGTTGGACGCATTGCGACCAAAATTGCCGACATTCTCCGCGGGAAACACAAACCGATGTACTCCCCTCACCTTGATTGCGGCGATTTTATCGTCATCGTCAACGCCAAGGAGATCAGATTTACCGGAAACAAGACTGCTGACAAGCTTTACCATCACCACACCCGTTATGGAAACGGTCTGAGAACAACGACTCCTAAACGTCTTTTTGAAAAAATGCCTGAAGAAGTTATTATGAAAGCGGTTGCCGGCATGATCCCGCAAAACAAACTCAAGAAGCACATTCTCCGCAAACTCAAAGTTNNCAGGAACCAAAACCGCTCGACCTTTAATAACCAACGAACCTAAATTTAAATTTCTATGACAGAAACTACAAAAGCTAAAACGAAACTTCAGGAGTACTACTACGGTCTCGGCAAACGCAAAACAGCCGTGGCTCGTGTACGCCTCTATGCAAACGGCAAAGGCAATTTCACCGTCAACGACAAACCGCTTGATGACTTTATCAAAACATCGATTGGACACACCGTCATCAAAGCTCCGCTTCGCCTTACCGGCACGATGAAAAATTTCGACATCTCCGTGAAAGTGGACGGCGGCGGCACAAGCGCTCAGAACGACGCCATCCGC
>PLCH01000354.1 GCA_003135585.1 Chitinophagaceae bacterium | reverse complement strand
GGAAATAAAGGTTGTAAGGTAATGGATGCAAGATAGGAGCTTGAGGGGTAGAAACAAATCCTACATTCGATCCGGGGACTTTAATTAAACAAAAAAGCCCCGTAAAGGGCCGAAATTTTGTTTGTTTGGTTAATTGATCGGGTGTGAAGACCTTTCCCATATTCCAATCTTTAAATTAAGTCCGGATTTTTAAGGATAAAGCTTACCAGGGCAGCCGTGTTTTTTAATTTTAATTTCTTCAGGATATTATGACGGTGAGCTTCAACCGTTGCATGCGCAATCTGAAGGCTGGCCGCAATTTCTTTGGAAGTGAAACCATTTATAAGAAGCTTGATGATTTGGATTTCCCTTTTAGTTAAAGAGTTGATCTTGGGTTCCTGATTGCCTTCCAAGGATCGCCAGGAAGTGTTATTCCTGATTTCGTCGCAAATATATTGGTATCCATTATTTACCTCAAGGATTGCCTCAATCATTTCTTCGCTTGTTGAATTTTTAGTTACATATCCGCTTCCTCCCATTTGTAACATCTTGATTGCATAGGCTGGGTCTGAATACACCGAAAGGCCGATAATCCTGCTATCGGGTGAAATTCTTAGTATTTGTTGTGTTGCTTCCAAACCGGAAAATGGGGACATACTAATATCCATTAGTATGACGTTGGGCCTTTTTTCTTTTACTTGTTCAACTGCTTCCTCGGCGTTATCGCAAGTTGCTATCACGTCGAATCTTGGATCGTTAGCTAGAATTGAACTCCATGCCTCTCTGATCAATTTATGATCGTCTGCGATTAGAATACTGATCTTTTCCAATGGTTAATATCAATGAAATTATAAAATGATCAATTGGAATACAACCAGTTCCACATAAGTATTCCATAAAATCTGGGTGAATGTAGAAAATATTTGCACTGGCTATGCCTAACGGAATACCCAAAATCATGGACACTTTACGCTTTAGGAAATATTTTACAAAGTGTTGGCTGATCCATACCAAGGCTTCCAGCGTAGTTTCCATCATTGCACCGTGTAGTTCCGCCAATGATAGTAGATTGAATTTTTATTTTCCCTTTCTTTTCGGTAAATTATCAGGAGCCGCTTTGATAATTGAAGGATTCGGGATTTTACCGCTTGCTTGTTCATGGTAAAAACAATTCATCGCTTCGCTTCAAAGATTATAAAAGCTATCGTTGATTTGATACAAGCCGCTTTCCCTTGTTTGGTGGCGATCGCCTGTTCGGCCTTTCTTCCAATTTTTTTTTTTGATCCTTGGCTATGGAATATGGAGTACAATATGTAAGTTTGCGGCCGGAAAATTTCATTTGTAAAATCACAAGGGAAGATTGCGGATTGTTCTTTAAGTAATAAGTCATTTTCNNTCCGAAGCTAATTATTAGCGTTTACATTTCATAACAATTATGGGTAACTGTTTGATTGAAAGCGATAGTTAATAACTTTGTTGATTTATATTATTTATACTATCTTAGCCGCTCAAATTTCAGAGCAGTGGCCACAAAATTTTCAAAGGAAACCTATATGTACTGGTACGAGCTGATGCAGCTCATCCGGCAGTTTGAATTAATGGCTGAAGAAAAATATAAAATGGAAGGGAAGATTCGTGGCTTTTTTCATGCTTATNNAGGAGGCAATTGCGGCCGGCTGTATGACTGCAACCAGGCCGGATGACCCTTTTATTACCGGGTACAGGGACCACGGCCTTGCATTATCTAAAGGAGTGGCTGCGAATGCCTGCATGGCCGAACTATACGGAAAATCGACCGGGACAGCGAAAGGAAAGGGTGGCAGTATGCATTTTTTTGGAGTGAAAGTAAAATTTTTCGGCGGTCACGGCATTGTTGGAGCACAGATTGGAACCGGAGCGGGTCTAGCATTTGCAGAAAAATATAAAGGAACCGACAATGTGGTCCTGACTTTTTTTGGAGACGGGGCAGCGAGGCAGGGAATGTTACATGAAGTATTTAATATGGCGATGTTATGGAAGCTCCCGGTGATATTCATTTGTGAAAATAACAATTACGCGATGGGAACCTCAGTTGAGAGAACCTCCAACGTCGTTGATATTTATAAGCTGGCAGACGCATATGAAATGCCCGGCGATTCAATTGACGGCATGAGTGCGGAAGCTGTTCATGAAGGAGTTGCAAGGGCAGTGAAAAGAGCAAGGGAAGGGGATGGGCCAACTTTACTTGAAATCAAAACGTATCGCTACAAGGGACATTCTATTTCTGACCCCCAGAAATACCGCACGAAAGAAGAGGTGGAAGAATACAAACAACGGGATCCCATTCAGCAGATACTGACTAGCATTCTGGATAAAAAATTTGCCAGCAAAGAAGAAATTGCAGCTATCGATAAAAGGGTCGGCGAAACCGTGACTGCAGCTGTGAAATTTGCAGAGGAATCACCTTTGCCGGATAATAGTGAAGTATATAAGGATGTTTATTTGGATCCTAAGTATCCTTTTATAATGGATTAAACGGAAGGATTGAAATCATTCAGCTAAAAACAAACCAAGGAACTCATACAATGCCAGAAATCAAACACCCTGTACATTTGCAGGAAGAAAAAAACCCCGTTGCGCAGGTTCAGCAATTCTGGACCAAATACAACAAACAGATTGTTTATGCTTTGACTGTCGTCCTACTTCTGGTAGCGGGCTTTTTAGGTTATAAGTCCTTAATACTTGAACCCAATGAAAAGAAAGCCACCGAGTCAATGTTTCACGCTGAGGATTATTACCGCATGGATTCGGCAAGACTGGCATTGAACGGGGATAATATAAATGCCGGATTCTTAAAAATCATTTCAAAATTCAGCGGGACAAGGTCAGCCAACCTGGCAGAATTTTACGCAGGCAGCTGTTATATGAAACTGGGCGACTACAACAATGCTCTCAAGCACCTGAAGAATTTTTCAACATCCTCTTTACAGCTGAAGGCAAGGGCCTATGGATTGCTGGGCGATGCCTATTCTGAATTAAACAGGAAAGATGATGCAGTTGCAGAATATAAGAAAGCAGGAACGGTGTTTGACAAANNATACGAAAGCATGGGCAAGACCAAAGAGGCAATTGAGATGTACCAATCGATAAAAGACAAATACCCTGCATCCCAGAGAGGATTTGATATTGACAGGTACCTGGCGAGATTGGGGGTGATCAAGTGAACCACCGCCCGCCAATGAGATTGAAAACCTGGCTTTGATATCGCCGGGTTTCAATTCAAGCTGCAGATCTTTTAAAAAAAAACGGCTCGGATCCTCCAATGGGCCTCGAGTTTTCACCTAACAGATAAATATGGCATCTGTAAGCAATAGTAAATTGTCACAATCGGCTACTGGCATTCAGGACAATAAGGATGCCTTTGTTGTAATTGTAAGGACAGAATGGAACGCTTTTATAGTTGATCAATTGGAAAATGCTTGTAAGAAAAAACTGGCCGAGGCCGGAGTAAGAGTTGTGAAGGTCCTAACCGTTCCCGGAGCTTTTGAAATTCCTTTTTGCATAAAGGGTTATTGGGAAATGAAAAAGGATGGGGTCAACAGGCCAAAGGTTTTTATAGCCCTGGGTTGTGTATTGCGCGGAGAAACCCCCCATTTCGATTATATATGCAAGGCTGTGACGGATGGAATAATGCAACTGAATCTAATGCTGCCCGTCCCAGTCATTTTCGGTGTGCTCACGGTTGATACCCAACTGCAGGCAGAAGAACGAATCGGAGGCAAGCATGGTCATAAGGGAGAAGAAGCCGCTCTCACAGCAATCAAAATGATGAATTTGGATTTACTCTTGTAAGGATCACCATTGCAAAAATGAAAGTTCAATTATTCATACCATGTTTTGTTGATCAGCTATATCCGCAAACCGCCTTTAACATGGTTAAAGTGCTGGAGAAACTGGGTTGCAAAGTCAGCTACAACACGAACCAGACCTGTTGCGGCCAGCCGGCTTTCAACGCAGGTTTCAGAGATGATGCAAAGGAGGTTTGCATAAAATTCATAAAAGATTTTGCAGGAGTCGGATATATTGTCGCCCCCAGCGCCTCCTGCGTGGGATTTGTAAGGAATTATTTCCCTAAATTATTTGACAATTCATCCTTCCACAATGATGTAAAGGACCTCCAAAAGAGAATTTTTGAATTTTCTGATTTTTTGGTAAATGTGCTGCATATAGAAGATACAGGCGCTGCACTCAAAGGAAAGGCAACCTACCATGACTCCTGCGCCGGTTTGCGTGAATGCCATATTAAAACGGAACCAAGAAAGTTATTGTCGAAAGTAAAAGGGCTGGAACTGATCGAAATGAATGATGTGGAAACCTGCTGTGGTTTCGGCGGAAGTTTTGCAGTAAAATTTGAACCCATATCTATTGCCATGGCGGACCAGAAAGTATTCAACGCATTGGAAACAGGTGCTGATTATATTATTTCAACCGATCTTTCCTGTTTGATGCATCTGGATGGCTATATCCGCCACAAAGGCTTTCAATTGAAAACGCTGCATCTGGCAGATGTGCTTGCAGAAGGATGGTGACTTTTAATAAAGAGTGGCCATGCCTACTGCCCGCAGGCTGCAGATGGCTCAAAAACAATCTTGGCCAATGGGGGCTTACAAACCTGAATAATAATCATATCCTCTTTCCGCCCAATAATCCGGCGGCCGTTCATTGCTGAAGTAAATGGTTCCTATTCGCTTTATACTTTTTATGCCGNNAAGCGGAAATCCCTGGTTTAGAGGCAGCGGTTGCCGGTTCATCTCATAGGCGAGCAGTGTTTGACGCTGTATGGCGCTTGGCATATCTATTCCCACATAGTATTCCCCGTCAGGTGTGCTCATTCCCACATATTTCATGGAAGATTCATCATTAAGATGGTAATAATTGATAAAATCAGAGAATTTAACGCCCCCCCACCAGGTTATCTGACTCCAGCCTTCGATGCATTTGAAATTATAAATTATTTCTGTCCTTGGAAGTCTCCTGATATCATCCAGGGAAAATAAAATAGTGTCTCCATTATTTTTGATCACCAGCAATTTCCAATGCGAGGGGTCAAATTCATTGCCCATCCCTATATCGCCGTTCACCCTGACTTTTTTGCTGGCAGAAGAAACAGGATAGGTTTTTACCAAGTTACCCGGACTGTAGGCTTTGTCAAAAATCTTTTCATTCGCATTCAACCCCACCCGTAAAGGTTGGGGGATACCTCCCCGAATGCCCCCGTCCAATGGCTGGTGGATCAGCCAAATCCATAAAAAGATTCCCGTTGCTAGCAGAATAAAAAAGATCAAAAAGGACAGAATAGTTTTTTTATGGATCATTTCGTCGACGTCCAATGCATTGTTTCTTTTAAAAATAGTTTTGNNTTGTTTGTCAGAGAAGGAGATGACTGGACTTCAAAACCTGTAATGATGCTTCTGAAATTATTCCAGCCTGCCCTTATTACCTGCGTAATATGGATGATAAAAAATAGGCAGTATCCCAGGGTAAGGGAAAAATGGATGATCCTTGCCCATTCATATCCTCCAAACGGAGCGCAGAGCCGTCCAAACTGTACCGGCTTATAAATAGCCAAGCCTGTCAACAGCGATCCAAGTCCCATCAGAATAATGGCAGAATAGGCGATTTTTTGGGCCCCATTGTATTTTTTCTGGGCAGGCGCGGTTTTACGAATGTGGAGATCATGCAGCAACACCAGCCAAGCTTCTTTAAAGTAATTTTTGTCAGGCAGGAGCCATCTCCACTCTCCTGAAAAAATCGTATACAAAACATAAAGCAATCCGTTTATTGCAAAAACCCACATAAAAACAAAATGAAAAGCCATCCCATTAGCCAGTTTGTGTTCTAGTTTAAAAGCCTGATAAAAGGATTCCGGGAAGAATTTTAACAGGGTGGTATTACCCCAGCCAAGCCGGTACACGTCATTGGCCCAATAGATCAGAAGCCCGCTCCAAATCATAATGGCTAGAAAAGGAAAATTGATCCAGTGAAACCACCTGACAGCCAGAGAATGCTTTTTTACCATCCGTTTCATGCAGATAGATATGTATTGCAGAAAAAAAAATCGTCTTTCAAAGGTACAGGTTCTATTCAAAAAAAAGCCGGCACGGGCCGGCTAAGCATATAGGATAGGTTTAGGTTTGGAATCATTTGGGAAGCATAACGTGGTCAATCACATGGATCACGCCGTTGCTTTGGTATACATTTTTTATTGTCAGCTCACCCATTCCACCCTTCTCATCCTTAAGTATGATCTTGTTCCCTTTCATCATGACCCATAATTTTCCACCCGCGACGGTTTTCAATTCGGCGGTTCCGTTACCGGATTTGACGGCTGCAGCAAGTGCTTTTGAATCCATTTTACCTACTACTACATGGTACGAAAGTATACCGCTTAGTTTTTCTTTGTTCTCAGGTTTTAGTAAAGTTTCAACTGTCCCTTTGGGCAACAAATTAAATGCTTCGTTGGTGGGGGCAAATACAGTATAAGGACCTGCTCCTTCCAATGTTTCTACCAGACCTGCGGCCTTGACAGCGGCAACCAGGGTCGTGTGGTCTTTTGAATTGACAGCGTTTTCAATAATATTCTTGGAAGGATACATGGGTGCGCCACCTACCTTGACCGCGTTATCCATTTTTTGCCCAAAAGATAAATTGACTAATAATGCTGNNCATACGATGGGAGGATTCTTTTCGGATTTCAAATGTTGAAATTTTTTTTCATCCTCTTATTGTCGGGAACTGATTATCTTTAAAATAGAAATTTTCATTCCAAATAATCTACCATGGCTTATTGGCTTATTAAATCCGAACCTTCAGCATATTCCTGGGAGCAACTTGTCAAAGACAAGCAGACAGGCTGGGAAGGAGTCCGAAGTTATGCTGCAAGAAACCACCTGAGAGCAATGAAAAAAGGAGAGGAAGTATTTTTTTATCATAGCAACCAGGGATTGGAAATTGTTGGCATTGCTAAAGTTGCAAAGGAGCATTATCAAGATCCCACGACCGAGGAGGATGCCTGGTTATCCGTGGATTTCAAACCTTATAAAAAGTTAAAAAACCCCGTAAGTCTCGATGCGATCAAGAAAGACAAAAGACTATCTGACATGGCCCTGATCAGAATCGGGCGTTTATCCGTCCAACCAGTGACAGATAAGGAATGGGCAGCCGTACTGGAATTGGCGGGTGAGAAATAAATCAAATGAACGCGCAGCCAGGCAGAAAAAAAATAGTTGTATTAACGGGTGCAGGCATAAGCGCGGAAAGTGGTCTGAAGACCTTTCGCGACAGTGATGGACTATGGGAGGGGTATGAGGTTAGCGAAGTCGCAACCCCTGGCGCTTGGAGAAGAAATCCTGCCCTGGTGCTAGAGTTTTATAATTTACGCCGAAAGAATGTCCTTGAGGCGAGCCCCAACAAAGCCCATTATAGGTTGGCAGAACTGGAAAAAGATTTTGAAGTTCAAATTATTACGCAGAATATAGATGATCTTTCTGAACGGGCGGGTTCGACCCAAATTATCCATTTGCATGGAGAAATATTCAAGATGAGGAGTGAATCCGATGGCAGCCTTATATATGATATTAGGGGAGACATCCAATGGGGGGACAGGGCGCAAGACGGGGCGCAATTGCGTCCCCATATTGTCTGGTTTGAGGAACCGGTGCCAATGATTGAAGCGGCCGTGGCAGTTGTTAAAAGAGCGGATATTTTTGTTGTGGCAGGTACCTCGCTTGTCGTCTATCCTGCGGCTGGCCTGGTCAACTATGCAGCGACGGGAATTCCGAAATTCATTCTGGACAAAAAAATTCCTTACACTTCTTCCTTGCAAAACCTGACCGCTATTGAAAAGCCGGCAACGGAAGGTATTGAGGAACTATTAGAAAAATTAAAACGGTTCAAGTAATATGGATTTTCTTTCACTATACGGCTTCCACACAAATTCTGTATAAATACCACCCGGACAATCCGGCCGGATCCCACAAAAAATCTTTAGGCTTTTACTAACATAGACTTTTCTATTATTGCACCAAATAGAGTCGATGATAAAGTTGTTTTTGATGGTTTTCTTTTTTTGTTTCCTGCAAATTTCTTACTCTCAATCCAGTCGAAATCTTTCCAGTCTGCAGCAATATCTTCAGTCCAATGGTGCAAAGAGGTGTGATTCCACCCTGAAACATATCACCTTCACAC
>PLCH01000473.1 GCA_003135585.1 Chitinophagaceae bacterium | reverse complement strand
CTCCCTGATCAATTCATTTAACAAATTCAATTTTTGAGATGAAAACTTTATCCCATATCGGTTGCGGATAGAAAAGAGTTGAGATATAAAAGACCCGGATTTATTCATTCTTGACTTTGATATTTTATATTGTAGCTGCGGTTAGTAGAACGACAATAAAACTATTTATTTCTTTAGTCATCACTGATGCGTTTTCCGCCAAGCAATATTAATTGAAAATTNNGAAGGATTGAGGTTATGAAGTTTGCAAGTGCCGAGTAACGAGTAGAGCATGGCACGGTGCTGGGCGACTTCATGAAAACCTTCAAATAAGTAATTCTTTGCCCCTAGGGCCAGCAGGTGTATGCTATTTTTAAAGGGTTCGTTATGGGCAGTTACCTGACTTGTACAATTAACTTCCACTGAACTTCGATGATGCAGATAGGGATTAGAGATGAAAATAAACCGGGAAAAGTCAGTTGGTAATTGCTCCAGTATCGTATATGGTAATAGAGTAAGCTGGATTGTGGCTACCCCGGGAAATAAATATACCTTCTACTTTTCCCCGGAATGGCGGAAGATAAATTATGTTTCATTAGACCTAAAATCCAGAATCGAAGTAATAGTATGCAATGGTGCGCGAGTTAGAATAGCTATATTAATAGCTTCATTTGGTTTGGCAAGATGAGTAATGTTTTTCACTAAAAAAGTTGATTTGATGGGTACCCTTTTTAAGTTTTTAAGTTAACCTTGAGTTTTTTTGTTATAAATGAAGCACTGATGGGGGGCGATTATTGTGTTTTTTAATACAAAGTGGGCTTTAGGGTACAGATTTAAAGTTTATAAGTTGGTTATTAGTTTTTTCGTTAAAAAGTTGCATTCTTAGCGGTACATTTATCAAATTCATGGGTTAATTCTTGAGTTTTTTACTCAAACAATTTTACAAGAAAGTCGCTGATTTTCATTGTTTTATGGAATATTCTACTTATCTTTGCGGTAGAGTTTTGGGTTCTTTCATATTCTCAAGAGCCTTCTTCATTACCAACTACATATTCCAGGTTTTTTATTCCCATTTTTACCTCCTTCAGTGGCATGTAACAAGCTGCTTAATAAAAATGAAGATTTATGGCAACTGGCATTTTAGGGATGAAACACGTGATTTGCCAGCTATAGGAATCATTCAAAAAACTTGCTCTGATCTAACAGCATCAACAAGTACCTCCACAAAACAAAGGTTACAAAAAATGATTACCTCACCCAATTAGTAATTACCAGCTCAAAGCGTAGCCTTTGCATGAAATAGATTGGTAATGAGGGGAAGTGGAGCCATAGGTTTCTTTTGCAGAATGCTTTACATGTTTTCTTCGCATTCTGATTCTCACACTTTCGTTTTTCAAGCAACATTTATGGTTCAGGGTATACCTTGCCTATGCTATTGGGTGCATTGAAAACAAACGTGGAGGGGAAAGCTGTAGGATTTCGGAGAATCAACTTCATAAATTAAAATACAATTGCTATGAGATTACCCAATAGAACTCTTAGAAGACGTAGAAGACAACCTAGAAAACAATGTATCCCCGATAGGGCCATTCACCCTGCGCTCAAAGGGCTTAAATTTAATTTGAGTTATCTGATTTGATGTATGAAATGATAGAAACAAATATTACTTATTCAGTACCCTATGAAGTTCTGGGCCTTCTTATTGATTTCCTTCATTCCAGATTCTCCTCAACAATAGAAAAAGATATGGTTAAAAAACATAGTTTGGAAGATTGGTACAACGATTTAGATGATGAGGATAAGCAGAAAGTGATAATATCAAAGCTAATAATAGAGGAAGAGCCATTGAACCAAGAATGTGTTGACAATGGATCACTGAAAATTCCACAATCTAAAAGTTATTACTTATAACATATTTTAATTGAGGCTGAAGAATAGAATACAATATTATTCAGCTTTAGCCTCCTAAGAGAATATAGAGGCAAACTCAGTCTTCTCCCCTCATCGGGGCTTCTTATTCCTTTTTTACTTAAATCTTGATTTTTAAGTTGATACATTGTTGCGATATCTGTCAGAAAGGAGATTGGTGTTTTCTATTTCCCAATTTTATAACTTCCTGGGTATCCAAAGCATTTGAGGAAAAAACGCGATTAGTGTTGGAATTAACTAGGAATTATAGGCATGATTGCTTACGTTATTTATGCATTGCCAAAGGGAATTAAATAAAGGATGATGAAAAGGCTCTATTTTAAGTCCTTCGCTGTGATTTCTAACCAGGGACTTTCTTGATCTTAACTTTGATAGTATCTATTCTGTCCTCAATTCTGGCCCTTTTTTTTTCTCTCTCTTTAGAAAAGCAGGTTTCCACGGATAGCCTACTAAATGGTTGCCCCTGACTGTCTACAAAATTGTCGATTATGAACTCCTGAACCACCTTACTGCTGGATGCTTCTATAATAGCAGGATTCTTATCCTGACCGTGCAGTAAATCATAAAATAGTGTAAATAGGACATTGTTATTAGCCAGCCATCTAAGCTTATAACCCCGAACAGAATTCTTAATTTTGGATAGGCTTGTTGAACTCTCCTCTGCTACCCCCTGGTTCGTCTCAATGTGGGCAGTCTTTGATTGCTCCTCCAAGTATTTCATTTTATCAAGAGAATCTGTCCTAATTATTTCCAAATCTTGAACGAAATATAGGTGTTTCCCTGTTAGTGGTAAATTCTTTAGTTTAGAAATATAATAATCCAGGTCACTATAATACTTTGCAAGAAGGGTTTTTATATTGGGTGGTGGATTCGAATCTAAAAGTATCAATTCAATATTATGCAAAATTTTCCTGCTCATTCGTTTGGAAATGAGAATCAAATATTCCTGGAGGTTATAATTAGTATTGCCATCTAAAAATACGATTTCCTTTTTCGGTCCATCTTTTGTGCTTATCTCTATTTGTTGGCTTAGAAGATAAAACTCATCAATTATCGGTTGTAATCCCCCAATTATTAATTCTTCATAAAATGAAAAGATATTCTTAGGTTGTGCCTTTTCCATAAAATTTTAGTTTCCCATGAAATTAAAAAAAAGGTAGCATACCCTATTAGAGTTGTTTTAACTATGTGTTAACCATAATATGTTCTTTACATTTATATATTGAAAATAAACTAATTACGGAATTATAAGTAGACCAGTGCAGTCCACCTCCCAATAACATTTTCTATTCTTTCTATAAGATTTATACAGTCTTCCCGTTTAGATTGCATTCCATACATCCGAAATTATTCCATTCATTCATAATTTACGGATACTACAGAGATACTAGACTACGATTTGTACCTTTAGTATCGCTAAACGAGATAATAGACTGATAAACAATCACATATAAACTTCCACAGATAGCCTCACAAGCTGTAACCCAATGGCAGTAAGGCTTTCAATTTAATATTGCCAGTGACGAAGTTCAGATTTATACCTGACAGGTATCATGCATATTATTTTTCTCCTTTCCTAATTTTAAATGATTACAAAATCTGGAATTTGGCAGGTCGAGTGTTTATCTTTTTATTTCAAATATCTGTTTTTGGATTATCCTTTCAATCAAATGTTCTCAGGTTAAAAGCTAATGAAGAAAAATCGTCAGGTGCGCTTGCAACGCTGAATATGAAGTCTATAATGAATAAAAGATAACCGAAATAAAGAAATCTAAATAGGTAACTATGTTCAAAAATTATGTAAAAGCTGCATGGAGGAATCTTTGGAAGCACAAAGTGGTTACCTATATTAATCTCGGAGGCCTTGCCTTTGGAATAACAGCGGTGTTGCTGATTGGGATATATATTCAGTCTGAGTTATCGTATGATCGTTTTCAGGCTAACCGTAAAGATATATGCCGCGTAGGTTTCCGTATATGGCAGCAAGGGGTCATAAGAGGGGAAAGCGCAGAGTTTACAGCTCCATTCGGCCTCGAAGCAAAAAATGAATTCCCGGAGATCAAATCCTATTGCCGGATCTCGGAAAGTCATACCGCCAGGATCTCTTATGCAGATAAACAGCTCAAAACATCCTTAATAACCTATGCAGACCCTTCTTTTTTTAATTTCTTTTCGTTCCGGCTATTACATGGGAACCCGGTAACCGCTCTACAAAACCCCAATACAATCGTCCTATCGAAGGGTCTGGCCGGCAAGATTTTTGGAAAGGAAGAAGCGGTAGGCAAATCGCTCAGCATTGACGGAAGGACAAGCTANNACCCAATTCCACCCTGCAATATGAGGCAATACTATCGCTGTCCACGCTGTATCATGATACGACTTATTTTATGGGTTGGAACGGCGGCTGGCAATACGACCATTACCTTCAACTCCAGCCCAATGCAGGCACAAAGACTCTTGAAGGGAAGTTTAAGGACTTTATGCAGAAAAAATTCAATGAAAAATATGCAGGCACGATGAGAATCGATGCTTTCCTGGAGCCTTTATCAAGAATACATTTATTCTTTAGCCCGGACGCTGCCAACACCAGAACCAATCTTTATGTATTCGGAATCATTGCGCTGATGATACTGGTAATCTCCTGTATCAATTATATCAATTTATCGGTAGCACAGGCATCGGCACGGTTTAAAGAAATTGGGGTGAGAAAAGTATTGGGCGCTTTACGCTTGCAATTGATAAAACAATTCCTGGGAGAAACATTGCTGGTTACTGTATGTGCTTTACTGCTGGCAGCCGGGCTTACCATTTTTCTTTTCCCTTTGTACGCAGATATATCCGGCAAGGCCATAGTCCTGGATGTCAATGAAATCTATTTCATCGCTTTAATAATGTTTACCCTCATTATTTTGATTAGCTTGGTAACCGGGGGTTATCTTTCGGTGTATCTTTCAGCGCTCAATCCGGCAAAGACGCTTCAAATGAAATTGCCCAAAAGCCGCAAACACAGATTGGGAAGAGCGTTGATGTTGATACAATTCGTCATCACGACGGCATTAGTTTCTTCTGTTTTCGTTGTGCATATGCAGCTGCGTTTCATGAAAAACAAGCCACTTGGTTTTGATAAAGAACAGGTGGTAATCCTAGCCCTTACCGGGAACGATGTACAAGATAAAGCTATGTTACTGAAAAGGCAAGTGGCCAGTTTGGCCAGAGTGACCCATGTTTCTGCGATGTCGGAAATCCCGTACAACAGTATTTCGGAAAATGGGTTTTTACCTGAGGGCACCAAAAATCACATCACTGTTCATCAATTGGAAGCGGATGAGGATTTGCTTAATACATTGCATATCCAACTTCTGGCAGGCCGTTTTTTTGCAAAGGAGAGCCCCTCTGATGCGGATGGCTATATTATCAACCAGGCCCTGGCAGATAAACTGGGATGGAAAGATCCGTTGGCTAAAACCATCAAACGGGATGGAACCCATAAAATAATAGGCGTTGTGAATAATTTTCATTTCGCATCCCTGCACGATATCATTGAGCCGTTGATTATTACAAATAAACCCTGGATGAACCGGTACGGTTTTTTGGCTATCAAATACAATGCGGGTAATCCTTCTGAATTAATTAGCCAGCTGCAAACCGCATGGAGGCAAACTTCCGCCGATTCACCTCTTGATTACTGGTTTCTCGATGAGGCTTTTGATACTTTGTACAAATCGGAAGAACGGTTCAGGCAATTGTTTTTTGGTTTCTCTGTGTTGTCGATTTTTCTTTCCCTCGCCGGTGTATTTGGTCTCGTTTTATTAACTATGCAGCAAAAGACAAAGGAGATCGGCATTAGAAAAGTATTAGGCGCCGGAACAACTGATATTATCCGGATGGGCACAAATAAGTTTTTGCTTTTGATTGTAGCTGCTTCATTGATCGCTGTTCCGGTAGCCTGGTATTATGCCAATAACTGGCTGCAAAATTTTGCCTACCGCATTGATCTGAAATGGTGGATGTTTACACTCTCCGGCTTTACCGTTTTGGGGTTTACTTTACTAATCATCTGCATACAATCAACCAAAGCAGCGATGGCCAACCCGGTG
>PLCH01000579.1 GCA_003135585.1 Chitinophagaceae bacterium | reverse complement strand
GAGTAAGACTTTGTCGGTAAGGGTTTATTTTGAAAACAATTCGATGGACATGCCGGTCGGCAGCCAGGTAAAAGCAATCATTTCTGTAAATACGATCAAGGCAAACTGGCTTCCCAAAGACGCCGTGATTTCCATGGGCCTGAATAAAGTAGTATTTAAAAATTATGATGGCGTCTTTAAAGCCCATAAGGTGGAAACAGGATTGACTTATCAGGACAAGATTCAGATTTTAGGGGGTCTTACACCCTACGATGTTGTAGCCTCCAACGCCCAGTTTTTGATGGACAGCGAAAGTTTTATAAAAGTAAATGAATGATTTATGAAGTATTTATTTAGTGTCCTGCTATCCGCTCTGCTTCTTGTTGCCTGTAAAGGCAAAAAAAACAAAGTCCCGGCTGACCCGGATATATACTATACCTGTTCCATGGACCCGCAGGTAAGAGAAAATAATCCCGGTAAGTGTCCCATTTGTAAAATGGAACTTACAGCCGTTAAAAAAAGCAATCGTCCAAATTCAGGTGAAATAGAATTAAGCGGGCAGCAAGTTCAACTAGGAAATATCCTTGTGGATACGCTCGGGAAAAGCACTATCGGAAACCAGGTAATATTAAATGCAACATTGAATTTTGACCAGCAGAAAACAAGTGTCTTAAGTGCAAGGGTTGCCGGTCGCATTGAAAAGCTGTATTATAAAAATATTGGTGATTATGTTCCGCGGGGATCGAAGGTTTTTGAGATTTATAGCGAAGAGTTAAACAACGCAAAGCAGGAATATTTATTAATGCTGGAAAAGCAAAAGACACTCGGCAATACAATAATCAATTTTGATCAGCTTGTTGAAGGAGCAAAAAACAAATTACTCTTATGGGGTATGACTGAATCCCAGATAGCGGAATTGGCAATAAATAATAGGGCAACGCGCCTTACCGCATTTTACAGCAATGGCGCCGGTTTTATTACATCTCTTGAAATAAGTGAAGGAGATAATATTACCGAAGGTGGCTCCATCTTTCGACTGGCAGATCTATCCACTTTGTGGGCGGAAACACAAATTTATTCCTCTCAACTTTCAACCATCGATAGAGATGGGCAAGCTATAGTTCAATTCCCTGATATGCCAGGAAAGGAAGTGAAAGGGAAAATTGAATTTTTAAATCCTGAAATCAATCCGGATACAAGGATCAATCTAATCAGGGTGAGCATTTCAAATCCAAATCATCAATTAAAGCCAGGCATGTTTGCCTACGTAACCCTAAAGAATGGTCAGTACAGTACGCTTTCTTTACCTGTAGATGCTGTAATCCGGGAAAACCAGGGTGCATCTGTGTGGATTCAGACAGGCAAAAATAAGTTCAAATATAAAATGGTGGTGCTGGGTTTTGAAAGCAACGACCGCATTGAAATAAAATCGGGCTTGAATGCAGGCGATGTGGTGGTTATTAGTGGGGCTTACCTTCTTAATAGTGAATACATATTTAAGACAGGGGGTAATCCTATGGAAGGAATGAAAATGTAACAAATAATAATATTATATGGACCAGCAGCACTCTCAAAAGTTTACCTGCCCAATGCATCCCGAGATTGTAAGGGATGAACCAGGCAGTTGCCCTATCTGCGGAATGAACCTAGTTCCTGTTAAATCTGAAGGAAGCAATAAAGCTATACATCAACACAGCATAGATGCCTCTGGCCCAAAGGACAAATTCCAAACCCAGCATCAATCGATGAAAATGGGTGATGTGAATAAAGAAGGTCACAGTTTTATCAAATATACCTGCCCCATGCATCCCCAGATAGTTCGCGACTCGGCTGGCAAATGTCCCTTGTGCGGTATGACTTTAGTGCCGCTCACAAAATCAGGCGGACATGATATGCATGAATCACATCTAGGAGGCATTAATGATTTCAAAAAGCGTTTTTATGTTGTGCTGGCATTGACCGGTCCAATCATGCTTTTATCGGATATGATTCAACGCTGGCTGAATATCCGTTTTAGCTTTCCTGGGTCAAACTTTGTATTGCTAGGCCTATCAACTTTGGTTTTCTTTTATGGAGGATGGCCTTTTCTGAAAGGCTTGTGGAATGAAATGAAAGTAAAGAATCCCGGGATGATGACATTGATAGGTTTTGCCATCTCTGTTGCCTATGTTTATAGCGTTGCCACCGTTTTTGGGCTAAATGGCATGGATTTTTTTTGGGAATTGGCTTCTTTAATTCTTATAATGCTTTTGGGACATTGGATTGAAATGAAATCTGTTGCCGGGGCTTCCAAAGAATTAGCATTACTTGTTCAATTAATGCCCGATGATGCACACCTGGTTCATGGTGATCAGGTGATGGAAGTAAAAACAGCAACATTAAAAGAGAATGATGTTGTCNNGGAGATCAAGTCAGTGACGTCAAAACAGCCACATTAAAAGAGAATGATGTTGTTCTGATCAAGCCAGGAGAAAAATTGCCCGCGGACGGAACAATTGAAGAAGGAAATAGTTTTCTGAATGAAAGTTTACTCACCGGTGAATCAAAACCTGTTGGGAAAGGGAAGGGCGATAAGGTAATTGCAGGTTCCATTAACGGGAATGGCGCCATCAAAGTGTTGGTATTGCATGGTGTTCAGGATTCTTATTTATCACAGGTTATCAAGTTGGTCCAGGATGCGCAACAATCAAAGTCAAAAACGCAACTGCTGGCTGATAAAGCAGCCCGCTGGCTTACCTTAATTGCAATTGTCGCCGGGATAACAACCTTTTTATTATGGTATCTTTCAGGCAAAAATCTTGATTTTGCTGTGGAAAGGATGGTGACGGTAATAGTCATTTGTTGTCCCCATGCTTTGGGGTTGGCCGTCCCTTTGATCGTTGCCAAATCAACAGCTTTGTCAGCAAAAAACGGCTTGCTTATTAAGAATAGAACAGCTTTTGAAAACGCAAGGAAAATAACCACGCTGGTATTTGATAAAACCGGAACGCTCACAGTGGGGAAATTTGCTGTATCAAAGATTATTGTAGTTCAAAATGAACTAAATGAAAATGAGATGATAAGGATTGCTGCCGCTTTGGAGCAGAATTCGGAGCATCCCATAGCTACCAGTATTTTACAAAAGGCAAAAGAACTATCTATTTCCATCCCCTCCTCTGAAAATTTTAAAGCAATTACGGGCCAGGGTGTGGAAGGCCAGGTGGATAACAGACAAGTTATGATAGTCAGTCCAGGATACCTGAAAGATAAGAACATTCCACGGCCTGAAAACTTAAACCACGACACTGCAGAAACTACTGTATTCGTTTTGATAAATAATAGGCTGGCGGGTTATATTTCGCTGACGGATGCTATTCGGCCCGAATCGGCAGACGCGATACAAACATTGCATGCAAACAGGATTAAGTCCATTTTGCTAACGGGCGATAACAAAATGGTGGCAGAAGCGGTATGCAAAAAATTAGGAATGGATAGTTATTTTGCAGAAGTATTACCACATCAGAAACTGGAAAAAATTAAAGAACTACAAAGTAAGGGCGAGTTTGTTGCAATGACCGGCGATGGGGTGAATGATGCCCCTGCTTTAGCGCAGGCCGATGTAGGTATTGCGATAGGTTCCGGTTCTGATATCGCTGCTGAAACAGCTGGGATAGTGCTTGTGAACAGCAACCCCAAAGATATTGTGAAGCTGGTTTTATTCGGCAAAGCTACTTACCGCAAAATGATACAGAATCTGGCTTGGGCAAC
>PLCH01000428.1 GCA_003135585.1 Chitinophagaceae bacterium | reverse complement strand
AATGAATTAACCCGCAATTTCGAAGTTACCGGTACTTTGGAGAATTTCTATCTTCCACCACAGGGATTTACCTTTTCTTCTTTCAAAGACAATATACTCCCTTCCAACACCAAGTATGTGGACGTCATTGGGTGCAAAGGAGGCAATTATACACCTGACGAAATCCTGGATAAAAACAACTTATTGGAGCACCTGAAAAAAATTACGGACTATTATAGCTATATACTTTTGGAAGGACCAGCACTAAACGACAATTCTGATAGTAAGGAATTATCCAGATATGTGGAAGGGATCATTACCGTTTTTTCGGCCGATTCAACGATAAATGAATCAGACAGGGAATCGATGCGGTTCCTGTTGAGTACCAAAGAAAAATTCATTGGAAGTGTACTGAATAAAGTAGAAAAAGAAAACATAGATCTCTGATTCTTCAATACATGAACCTTAACCTATTCGACACCTCGAGGATAAAAGAAAACCGTTTACCCTGGATAGACTATGCCCGGGGCATAGCTATTTTTCTCGTGTTATATCGGCATATTTTTGAAGGTATCAAAAGATCGGGTATAGATACCAGTCATTACGCCTTTCTGGAACATGGGAATATCATTTTTTTCAGCTTCCGGATGCCCCTTTTTTTTATGATATCCGGGATTTTTATTGGCGGCAGTCTTTTTAAAAGGGGCCTGAAGCATTTTATAATGACCAAGTGGAAAATGTTATTATATCCGTATTTACTCTGGGCAGCAATTCAGGTGACCCTTCAGTTATTCCTATCCAAATATGTTAATGCGGACCGTTCCTACAGGGATTACCTGTATATTTTATATGCCCCCAGGGAAATTGACCAGTTCTGGTATTTGTATGCACTTTTCAATACCTCGGTTTTGTATGCAATTTTGCTCATAAAAGGGAAGATTTCAACCTCCTATCAGTTAATCCTTGGTTTTATCATGTTTCTTTTTTCCAGCTTCGTGGTGCAGCATAAAATTTCGCTGGGATTCATTTATGATATCCTGCACTATTATATTTTTATTTCTTTGGGCGGAGTTTTGTCTTCTTTTATTAAGGATAAGAAAAATGAGGCACTGTTTTCCTCCTGGAAATTATTTATCGTTATCCTTCCCATATTTGTGGTCTGCCAGGGGTATTTTCTCAATACCAACCTGTCAAATCAGTCCTATAGTTATGTAGAGGATTACCAGCCCCTTCGTTTCTTGATAATCGCCCTGTCTGGTTGTATATTCATGATCAATATTTCATTCATACTCCAAAAATATAAGGCCCTTCTAACGCTCAGGGTAATCGGCTATTACTCCCTTTATATTTATTTAATGCATGTATTAGCTTCTTCGGCCACCAGGATCATTTTGACAAAAGTTTTTGGAATCCACCATGTACTTCTTTTATTGCCGTTAGNNTCGCTATGAAATCGGGGGCGTGGTGGTTGTTTAGCCTGGAAAGAAAATCCCCGCAAACCCATCCCTTTGAAAAAAAGGGTCAGTTAGCTAACTAACAATATGGCAACAGTAAAAAAATACAGCTATTGGTTGAATTCAGGTATATACAGCTTTTTGCAGCGGATCAGCGTTATGTTTTTTGGCATCTGCAGCTTTTTTGTTCTTGCAAGGGTTTTGTCAACGGATCATATGGGCGTTTGGGCTCATTTCCTGGCCATTACCGCCAATATAGAACTGATCCGCTGGGCAATTGTTAAAAATGCTTTTATCAAATATCTGAGTGCTCATATCAATGAAGTCAAGGATGAAATTACAACCGCTGCACTCGCTCTGAATATTGTTGTAACTGTTTCCATTGGCATACTCGTACTCTTTGGGATGCCTTATTTAAGCGGATTTCTAAAAGCACCTGAATTAACCCGGGAGATGTATATCTTTTTATTTGGCTTGTTGTTGCTGATCCCATTTTCTCATTTTGAATGGATACAAAATTCTCAGGGTGATTTCAAAGGAATTTTTGTAGCCTATATGGCCCGTCAGGGTGGGTGGTTCTCGATGATGCTGATCCATTTATTAATTTTCAGAACGGTTACCCTGCCCTTCCTGGCTTTTTATTACAGTATGGGTATTTTGGCCGGCACCATTGTGGCTTACGGCTATGTCAGGAAATATCTCAACGAAAAGACCATTTTTATAAAAGAATGGTTTTTGAAACTGTGGCGGTATGGCCGGGTCATCTTGGGCTCTGCATTCAGCACGATGGTATTTAAGAATATTGACCAGATGATGGTCTCCAATCTGATTTCATTAACCGCGGTCGCGATTTATAACGTTTCCCTTCGCATTATCAATCTCCTGGATATGCCATCCCATATTATAGGAGATATTATGTTCCCCAAGAGTGCCCAGGTAGATGTAAAGCTCAATCCTGTCAGGCTTAAGGAGATGTATGAAAAATCAGTCGGGGTAGTTTTATCAGTCATTATACCGGCGGGAATTTTTATTTTGATTTTCCCAAAGTTTATTCTCCTTTTACTGGCGGGCAAAAAATACCTGAGTGCTGCTTTTATTGTCCGGCTCATGCTTATCAACAGTGTATTTACAGCATTCCTCAAACAATTTTCCACGATCATGGATAGCAGCGGAAAAACCAAACTTAATTTTTCCATCATAACCCTGATGGCATTTCTGAGCATTGGTTCGTGTTATTTTTTTATAAAGTTTTTAGGTCTTCCGGGAGCGGTTGTGGGGATTACTGTCACTCATATCGTCGGCTTTTGTTTAAGTCAGTATTATTTGAATAAACATTACAATATTCAATTCTGGAAAGTTTTCGGGCATGCCGCGAGGTTTTACCCGGAAATATTCATGATAGTCAAACACAGAATACTTATAAAATGGAGAGCGAGTTTCTAAAAGGGAGAGATATTATTTTATTTTCTTTGAAACCCTGGGACATTGAAATCGGGAGTTCAAGCCGGCAGTATGCGAGAGTATTTGCCAAAAATAAAAACAGGGTCCTTTTTATTAACAGGGCCCTGGACAGGGCATCCATCCTCAAATTCAGGGACGACCCTAAAATTAAAAAGCGCCTGGACAGCTTACATAATAAACAAAAATCGCTGCAGGAAGCAGAGCCCAATATCTGGGTATTGGATCCCCCTGTAATTCTGNNTAAAGTCCCCATCCCCTTTTTATTTGATTGGCTAAATAGGATCAATAACCGAAGGCTGGCCAAACAGATCAATCAAGCCTCGTCCCGGTTGGGATTCCGAAATATTATTTTATATATTGAGAACGATTTTATCCGGTCCTTTTATCTTATGGAAATGCTTGACCATCTTTCCGCCACCGTGTATTATATCCGTGATTATCTTTCTTCCCAGGATTATTTTAGACTGCATGGTAAAAGACTGGAACCCCGGTTAATCCAAAAAGCGGACCTGGTTACTGCCAATTCCACCTACCTGACGAATTACGCAAAAAAATTCAATCCTCATAGTATTTTTGTCGGGCAGGGTTGTGACCTCAGTTTATTTTCAGGAGAAAAGTCAACCCGGCCATCCGACATGCATGCCATTGGCTCACCTGTCATCGGCTATACCGGTGCCCTGTTGACCACAAGACTTGATATTGAATTAATCCGGGGTATTGCATGGAGCAGAAAAAACTGGTCCATCGTTCTGGTGGGGCCTGAGGACGCGGATTTCCTTAAAAGTGATCTTCATCAATATCCGAATATCTATTTCCTGGGAAGAAAAAATCTCAATGACCTCCCTAATTATATTGCACATTTTGATGTGTGTATCAATCCCCAGCTTGTCAATCAAATGACTGTGGGAAACTATCCCTTGAAAATTGATGAATACCTCGCCATGGGCAAACCTGTTGCAGCCACCAGAACGGAGGCGATGGAAATGTTTGGGGAGTATGTGAAATTGGGTGATAACCTGGAGGAATATCTCCGAAATATCGAGGACCTTCTGGTGAACGGCCAAAAATCGGAATTAATCCGCAGCCGAATAACATTTGCAAGGTCACACACCTGGGAAAATTGCGTGACCAGGCTTGATCAGGCATTAAGTAAGGCATAAAAAATCAAACAATGAAAAAGGAAAATTCAAATGCTGAAAAATTGATTGAATTTGTGGTGCTTGTTGGCTTAATCATCGTCTTTGTGTCTTTTTATATCAAAATTCTTTTTTACTAAAAAGCAATAGTGTTTAGTTCAATTTATCAATATTTTTATCAGCAAATAATCCACCGCAAGATGAACTCTCCGGTGGGAATTCTGTTTTTTGCCGTATTCGCATTTTTCCTGTCTTACTTTATTATTTTTGGAAACTACCGTATCGGCCCATTGGTGATCGGAATATTAGCAGGCGCCATCATATTTCTGATTTGCATCATTTCTCCATTATCAGGTTTCTATTTAACTACTTTTATTTCTCTGCTTGCTTTCTATCCTCAAAGATTATTGAGAGCGAACATACCGGTCAGTGTAGGCATCGAATTTCTGATCCTTGGAGTTTACCTCGGTCTTTTAATAAAGAAAAGGAGATCCTCCATCAATAATATGCAGTTTTATAAAGCCCCTTCTTCCCTTGTAATGATATTCTTTCTGGTTTTTTTACTGATAGAGGGGTTTAATCCGAATATGCAATCCATTCCAGGCTGGCTTTTCTACATAAGAAGGTATCTCGAATTTCTTCTCCTTTATTACGCCAGCTACATATTGATCGATACCCTGGATAAAGTAAAGTACTTTATCAGGTTTTGGATATTCCTGGGTTTATTAAATGCATTGTATACCTGTAAACAACAATGGTTAGGCTTTTTCGGATTTGAAATGGAGTGGCTCAGGAGTGATCCGCATCTAATTGCTTTGTATTTCCAAGGCGGGATATTCCGTAAATTTTCCTTTCTTTCAGATCCTGCCGCTAACGGAATCTGGATGGCCAGCATGGCAATTTTCACCATCATACTGGCGATGGGAGAAAAAAATAAAAAAAGGCGCAGGTTTTATTTCATTGCCAGCTTTATAATGATACTTGCTATGGAATATACAGGAACACGCACCTCGACCGTTATTTTGGTTGCAGGATGGATATTTTATGTTTTAATGACATTAAATAATAAAATGACTTTTTATTTTTCCGTGAGCAGTGTATTCTTGTTTATTTTTCTGCTAGCTGCGCCGATAGATAATCCCACACTGAACCGCCTTCGGTCTTCTTTCCGGGGGTCCAGGGACGAATCCCTTGAAATTAGAAATGTAAACAGAAGACACATACAGCCTTATATATTTGCTCATCCCATGGGCGGAGGCCTTGCCACCAGTAGTTCAGAAGGGTTGGTCTATAACCCGGGTCATCCCCTGGCCGGCTTCCCGCCGGATAGCGGTTTTTTGAAAACTGCCATCGAAACCGGATGGGTTGGCTACGCACTTGCGATCCTTTATTATTTCATAATTCTCTACCAGGGAGTTCACTATTTCTTCAAAGCGAATAATGAACAAATCAGGAAGTATATCCTTGCATTTACTGCCGCAATACTTATATTTATACTTGCCCAGTACTCCCAGGTTGCCATTGGGCAATTTCCGGGCATATTTTTTTTCTATCCTTCTGCGGCCTTGTTGGTCCGTCTACTGCAGTTGGACGAGGCAATATCAGTTTCTAAAAATGAAAAAATTAATTTGTAGTATGAAAATTTTTTTNNAGCTTCAGCCAATCAAAAAAGAATGAGTCAAACCGCACGCCAGGACAGCCTGTGGGACCAGAGCATCAGGGAAAAACTGGTGCAACTGGCTATGCAAAATCCTAGCGTGGAAATAGACGACAGAACCCTGACAATTGCCTATCTCGGCCTGGGAAAAGCGAAAACCAATATTCTTAACCAGATAGGCTTTGCGGCAAACCTGAATGAATTTTCCATTCAAAAAAACAACACTTTAGGCACCTATTATCCCCGGTACAATTTTGGCGTGACTTTACCTTTTGGACTGATGACATCTCGGTCAAAGGATATCGATATTGCTAGGGAAACCATCGGCATTTCCATTGCCCAGAAAAATGAGCATTACCGTGTTTTGAAGGCACTCGTACTTTCTAAATATGAAGATTACCTCATGGAAAAGGAGTTGCTTAAATCCCAGATCGAATTGTATGAGGATGTTCACTCCACCTTCATTAAAGTGGAGCAGGATTATGCTTCCGCCAAAATAAAAGTAGAAGATTATAACAAGGCTTACCGGGATGATAACACCGAAAATACCAGGGTGATCGTTTTACAAAGGGACCTGAACGTAGCCGTCCTAGAATTGGAAAGGTATATCGGCGTAAAATTGGAAGACGTGCTGAAGAAGCAGAATTAAATAAAACCCTAAAAGTAATGAACCATACCGGGCAGGTCAAGAAGGAAAAAATTTTTTTCCCGAATCTTGATGGATTAAGGTTCTTGAGCTTTTTTAGTGTCTATCTTTTTCATGTTTTTTTATTGTTGTTTGACAAGTACCACCGAAGCGGCCTTTCTTATAAGCTTTGCAGGTTCCTATTTCAAAATGGCGAAATAGGCGTTAATTTCTTCTTTGTACTGAGTGGTTTTTTGATTACCTACCTCCTCGTGGAAGAAAAGAGGTTTACAGGAAAAATCCATGTCGGCAAATTCTACATTCGCCGGATCCTTCGCATATGGCCTTTGTTTTATCTGGTGGTTTTTGGATTCCTGATCTATCCCCTGGTCAAAGGTCAGATGGGCACCGAAATCTACCCGTCGGCCCACCCCTGGATGTATTTGGTTTTTCTGAATAATTTTGATTTTTTGAGACACGGAGCACCGGCTTTTATTTCGGTTCTTTGGTCAGTAGCCATAGAGGAACAATTTTATTTATTATGGCCGGTGTTCCTTTTTATCCTGCCGGTAAACAGGTACAAATGGCTATTTTACAGCGTTATCCTGCTCACCTTCCTATTCAGGATGCTGCACCATGGCGAACCAAGGGTACTCCAGTTTCACACATTTGCCGTCATAGGGGATATGGCCCTGGGAGGGCTGCTGGCTTATTACAGCATCTTCAGCGAGTCCTTCAGGAAGACCATCAAACAACTGCCCAGACCATTCATAATATTGGTTTATCTTTTAGCCATCCTCGTTTTTTTATTCCGGCAATATATCTTTCTTGATTACATGATGGTATTTGAAAGGATTTTTATCGGTGTTATATTTGGACTAATTATCCTGGAACAAAATTTCAGTGATCATTCTGTTTTCAAAATGTCCCAATTCAAATGGATCAGCAAACTGGGGATTTATACCTACGGTTTGTACTGTCTGCATGTCCTGGCTCTCAATCTGGCTGAATTCGGATTTGTGAAATTGGGGTTTGATATGAAGAAAGCATCTACTTATGGTTTTATAGGAATTACCGGCCTTGTTTTTTCCATCGTCCTGGCTCTGCTTTCCTACCATCTCTACGAAAGTAAATTTCTTCAATTAAAAAATAAATTCGCGTTTATAGTCAGATAACAAATAATTTATGAGAAATATTTTAAGCAAGATCCCGGATGCCTTATATGTATTTTTATTTTTTTTTACTTTTTTTGTTCTCAACCTGACTTCCAACTTTTCCGGCCCGCATGATTCTATGGGTTACCTGAATGATCTTCAAAAAGCGAGAGACCTTTTCCCGGCCCATCATCTCCTTTATCATTACATGGATTACCAAATCCTGCATTTTCTAAGGCATATTTTCTGGCATACCCAGGATTATTACCTGGTGGAAATGATAGATACTTTTTGGGGTTGTCTGGGTCTCACAGTCGTGTACCGAATATTCTCCCGCCGGATGAACATGACTAGGGCAGAGTCTTTTTTTGGAACTGCAGTGGTGGCCTTTTCTTTCGGGATGTGGTTTTATTGTAGCAATATAGAAGTGTATATGCCCCCTCTTTTTTTCTTATTGTTTGGTCTGTACCTATGTATGAAGGACCGGTTGCAGTCCAGGGATGTGCTTCTGATAACTTTGGTCCACTGCTTTGCCGTATTGTTTCACCAGGCCAATGTCCTGTTCGCTCCGATTGTCTTATGGAAATTTTGGGATTCCCGAAAAAATATTCCGTTCTTCCGGTCTGTTGTACAGTATGGACTCACCTCAATTGTGCTCGTTGGCGGAATATACTTCATGATCGGCTGGTGGATCGACGGACATAGCAGCGCAAAAGAATTCAATACATGGATTAGAGGGTATACTCTTAAAACAGAATACTGGTTCTCGTTTAGTTTTGGCACGCTCCTAAAGGCGCTTGTCGGATGGGGCCATGCTTTTTTTGGCGGTCATTTTATTTTCAGGATCAAATTACTAAACGCCTTCATGAACCGTCTCTTCTATTATCATTCTCTTGATGACGAAGCCTACCTGGTCAGAAACCTTTCCCATGGACTAGCTCTTTTACTGTTGACCCTTACGATAATGGTGGTAATTCTGATGTTATTGCTGTTAGTCCGGGTCATTCGAAATTGGAAGATGCTGTATACACTGCACCG
>PLCH01000533.1 GCA_003135585.1 Chitinophagaceae bacterium | reverse complement strand
GGGTTGCCTGTTGGCTGGGGGCTAAAATGTGACACATTTTTTTGTTCTATAACTTCTTGAATCACTCCCTTCATCTGGCGCCAAAATTCTTTTGGCTCAATCGGAAATAACATTTGCACATTGTTCATACTTCACAGTTTTAGGTGTAAAGATAAATACCAAAGGGATCAAGAACCCCTTCAGAATATGAAGGGGTTAGGAATCATATTTAATAAAAAGTCACGCGGCTTATGGATGGTTTCTTCTTTTATTAAGTCCCCTCATAATTTGTTATACTTTTAATATCATGCAAGATCAGCTCCTTACATTCAAATCTCTCTTTAAAGGCAGGGAAGATGTATTTTCCATACGATGGGAAAAAGATGGGAAATCCGGCTATTTCCCAGCCTACGATATGAACAGGCAACAATATTCCCAACATAAAGCAATAGGAGGTACACTGGATAATTTTGCAGGTAAAAAACTTCAGTCATTAACGGATGGACAGCTTCTCCGACATTTAGCTGGCAATGTAATTATTGGCATTTACCCTCTATTAGTGAATAATACATCATGGTTTATAGCAGCAGATTTTGACCAATCCGACTCAGGAAATAAAACCTGGATTGAAGAATGCCAGGTGTTTATAGCCGAATGTGAAAAATATCAATTACCGGTTTATTTAGAACGATCCAGGTCCGGACAGGGTGGGCATGTATGGATGTTCTTTGAGGATCAATATCCAGCATTCCAAAGTAGGAAGTTATTTATTTCGCTCCTAACCAATTCCGGAATTTTCTCAGCTTTTGACAAAAACTCAAATTTTGACAGGTTATTTCCCAATCAGGATTCACATTCCGGCAAAGGCTTTGGCAATTTGATTGCTCTGCCTATGCAAAAAATGGCTCTCGAAAAAGGGAATACTAGTTTTATTGACCTAAACACTCTTAAGCCATTTCCGGATCAATGGGCCTTCTTAAAAGGAGTGCAACGGGTATCGTCTGAAAAGCTCGATGAATTGCTTGACAATATTAACCCATCGGCTATTCCATTTACTAATACGACTGCCTCACCCAAATGTTCAGATGGGAAAATACATATTACCCTTACAAATCAAATTAAAATCCCTCGGCATGAGCTAACACCCCAATTGATAAGCTGGCTGAGGGACAACCTGAATTTCGCAAATGTGGATTATATAATCAAGCAGAAAACGGGAAAGAGCACCTATAATACAGAAGCCTATTTCCGCGCATTAAATGAAAAAGATGACTCTGTCCTTCTTCCAAGGGGTTTTATCGGGAACTTGATCGAGCATTTTAAAGAACAGAATATCCCTTACCTACTTGAAGATAAAAGAATGAAACTTGAACCCGTTGAATTCAAGTCAACCATTTCTTTACGGGAATATCAAAAAACCACCCTTGAAATAACGGATAAAAAAGATTTCGGGGTAATCGTGGCACCGCCAGGTTCCGGAAAAACCATTATGGGGCTTCAGATAATTGTCCAAAAACATCAACCGGCACTGATTATTGTACATCGTAAACAATTAGTTGATCAATGGATAGAAAGGATAGAATCATTTTTGGGAATACCAAAATTCAGAATTGGACAGATAGAAGGGGGAAAATTTGAGATCGGCAATGATATTACTGTTGCGATGATACAAAGCCTGCAAGCCATCAGTTTGCCGGAAAAAGCCTATCATTCATTTGGAACAATTATCGTAGATGAATGTCATCATATTCCTGCCAAAACATTTCGGGAAGTTATAATAAATTTTCACTCTTTTTTTCTATATGGATTTACTGCTACACCCATCCGGAAAAACAGGGACGAAAAGTTGATCTTTATTCATATCGGTAAGATTATTCATGAGATCCTACTCCCTCCAACAGAGAATGATCATAGCCAGGAACTATCCGTAATAATCAGGGAAACAGGACTTTTTACTCCATTCAATGCCAAAACTGACAACTTTGAAACCCTTCTGCATATACTCATTCATGATACTGCCAGAAACGAACTAATCGTTCAAGACATTAAAAGGGAAGTAAGTGCGGGCAGGAAGGTACTCGTATTAACAGAAAGAAAAGCACATGTAGCCATTTTGCAACAGTATCTTAAGGGCTCGATGGAAACGATCGCAATAACCGGCGAGGATCCAACCCAGGCAAGAAAGTCAAAATTGCAACAAATCCGGGAAGGGCATTTCCAGGCATTGATCACAACCGGACAATTCATGGGTGAAGGAGCAGACATTGACGCTTTGGATTGCTTGATCCTGGCGTATCCGTTCGCCTTTGAAGGAAAACTTATCCAATATATTGGCAGAGTACAACGAAGTTCCCTGAAACCTGCTATTTATGATTACAGAGATATTAAGATTGAACGTTTGGAAAACCTTTTCAAACAGCGTAATAAACACTACAGAAAGCTGGTGAAATCAGGACAGATAAAACAATACGAAGAAATCGGGCTTCTATTTGATGGCAGGAGATTTAATATTTTGTCTACTAACAATTCCTTTCCAATTGATTGCCTTGATCTGCCGATGCCCGTCGAAGGATTTCTGCCAGGCACTTGCTGGAGAGTTCGAGTATTGAAGTATAACGATGAATCCGGCGAATTGACATGTGAAATCATCGATTACCAATATAACAAGAACAATATCATTCTCAGTCTTAACCCTTCATTTTATTTTCAAGGCATTGAAATGATAAAATTTCGGGCTATTGATACAGCGGGTTTTCTAAAATCTGTTATCCTAAAAAAACAAGTTGTTACACACCAAGCATCACCAGGAAAAGTAAAGCTGATAGAAAGGAAGCAGGTAGAAAATGTAGTACTGAAAACCATGAAAGTCCCGTTTTTAAGAACAAAATTTTTATATGGAAGCATATCCTTCCCGCTATTTATCAAAGAAATCAACCAGGAGTTGATATTTGAAATTGAAAATGCCGAAATAAGGCCGGAATTTGATGCCATCCGGGAATATTTCAGCAAAGTGTTAAAGAAGAAATTAATTACTGTTGATATTGCAGTCAGGTTTACAGATCATGCGATTATCTCAGCAACGGCCAAATCTGAGGATATTAACTGTATTAACAACACACTTATTGAAAGTGTACGCTTTGAATTTGTGAAAAGAGAGATTTTCAGACCTAAGGCTGGATCATTCCTAAATAAGGCTAATACGTTCGATAGCCTCATGGGGCAATATCACTCGTCAGCCAGGGAGATATTCGTTTCAGAACAGGGCCTATTGTACGATATCCTTAATGTAAAGAATTGCAAGCACTATCTACAATTAAAATATTTGTCGACCAAACATGAATCACCGATTTTAAAGCTAAGGTTTGTGTTGCAGCCCTTCTCTTTTCTGTTTCTATTATCCGGCGAAAGGAAATACCATATTATTTGGGAAACTCTTGATACTGAGGAAGCTACTTATATCTGGCATACAGAAAAATCAAGAGAGGCTTTGCGGATTACACTAAATCAAATAGAGGAAATTATTACAGATATCAAAAAAAGTGGAAGGAAAGATTACCTAAAACAAGAACATCTAAATTTCAGCCGGATTTTACACGACTATTTGGATATAAAGAAAGGATTTATTACGTGGAAAGGATTGCTGGAAGAGAGGTTGGTATAAAGTCAAGTCATGTTACATTCTGACTTAGTTACTTAACTTGGTTACCATTGTGAATATCTGTTCTTATTTCATTAATTATCAATTCGTTAGACTTAGTTACCACTTAGTTACTTTCAGTGGATAAAATCCAAATACTAGCCCAGATTCTTTTTGCCAGATTCTGTTGTTTGATATTTCTGAAACTGGCTTTTAGGTTTATCTGGAATAGATAATTGAATCATACCATTTTCAATCAAAGGGAAAAGATATCTATTATAATTTTTAGATTGGTTGGATATGCCCAGGTGTTTAAATATTTCATTTCTTGTTTTGGGCGTTATACAGTATAATAAAATATTTAAAATTCTTTCGCTATTTATTGAGGTTGGTTGAACTTCATGGGAAGTATTAAAACTCGGATGAATAGGCAAAATAACAAGAAAACTTACCCGCTCCTTGTCCGTTTCAAAGATAGGCGAGGGAGAACCATTCTTTTCCATTTCCCTGTAAATTTTGGGAATACCTGTTCC
>PLCH01000554.1 GCA_003135585.1 Chitinophagaceae bacterium | reverse complement strand
ATGCAGTTCCCTCCTGGAACAACAATCATTACGCTCATTTCGTAGGGGGCAAACACGTGGTGATCGAAACCTCCCCTGAAAATGATTTTATGCCTTCCGCGGCAGATATCAGGCCCCATATAAAGGGAGCCACCCTCATTTGTCTCTGCTCTCCGCAAAACCCTACCGGCACGACTATTACAAAAAGGGATCTCGAAGGGATTTGTGATATGGTGCTGGAAGAAAATGCCCACAGAAAAGAGGGTGTGAAAAAATTATATATGATGTATGACCAGATGTACTGGCACCTCACTTATGGAGATATTAAACATTATAACCCGGTTTCCCTCCGCCCGGAAATGCGTGCCTATACTATTTACATCGATGCTATCAGCAAAGTCTTTGCTGCTACCGGCGTGCGGGTAGGCTGGTCATTTGGCCCATCGGTAGTCATGGATAAAATGAAAGCCATGCTTACACATATCGGGGCATGGAGTCCTATGGCAGAACAAAAAGCCACTGCAAAATTTCTTTTGCAAAAGGGGAAAATTGATAAATACCTGCAGCATTTTAAAAAAGAAATAGCAGAAAGACTGCATGTTATTTATGATGGCTTTATGGAATTGCAAAAAGAAGGGTTTAGAGTAGATGCTATTGCTCCGCAGGCGGCTATTTACCTTACGATCAAAATTGACCTGACGGGAACAAAAACAGCTGAAGGCCGGTTATTGGAAAATCAGACTGATGTCACATCTTATATCTTAAATGAGGCAAGGTTGGCCGTCGTGCCTTTTTCCGCATTCGGGGCCACAAGGAATTCGCCGTGGTACAGGCTCAGTGTCGGCACCTGCCATAAAGAAGATATCCCTGAAATGTTTTTGCAACTTAAAAGAGCTATGAAAAAACTATCCTGACTGCAAGATTTTGGTTAAATTCAGGCATGAATTTTATCCAGGTTCGGTCTTTTGATAATTATATTAATGCTCATATACAGCTTGGAATGCTACAGGAGGCTGGTATCCACTGTCATTTAAATGATGAATATACAATCACCCTTGACCCTTTTTTAAGTCCGGCTATCGGCGGGATGAAGCTGATGGNNGGAAGAGGATGCCTCATTTGCAATGGAATTACTTGACCAGGCCGATAGAAATATTGCTTATTAAGTTCCTACTTATGGAAAAGGTTGCAGACTTTTTTGGCCATATCCATTCCTGGCAGCGCACAGCTCTGGTGGCAGGGGGACTCCTGCTTTTTTGGGTTATCGAGGGCGCTATACCATTGGTTCGTTTCCGCTATTCGAGGCTGCGTCACGCGGGTTTAAACATTTTCTTCACCGTAACCACACTGGTCATAAACCTATTATTTTCTTACCTGATCATTTTGGGAAGCGCCTATACTTCCAATAGAAAAATCGGCCTTCTTTATTTATTCCGTCTGCCACTCTGGTTATTTATCTTACTGGGAATGATGATCCTTGACCTGGTCAGCTCCTGGTTTATTCATTGGATACAGCATAAAGTAAAATGGATGTGGAAATTTCATATAATTCATCACACGGACAGCTTCGTGGATACGACTACAGCAAACAGGCACCATCCCGGTGAAAGCGTATTCAGAGCGGTATTTACTTTTTTGGCGGTGATCATAACCGGGGCACCCATTTGGTTGATCTACCTGTATCAGTTTTTTTCCGTGCTGCTTTCACAATTTNNGGATATGCATAAGGTCCATCATCACTTTAAACAACCTCTGACCGACACGAATTACGGGAATATTTTTTCTTTCTGGGACCGGATATTCGGAACCTATGTCTATATAAAAGACACGAGGAACTTACAATATGGTATTGACACCTATTTGAATGACGGGGAGAATAATCGTGTGGGCAGGCTCCTGGAAATACCTTTTGAGGAATACCGTCCGCCACCAGGAGCAAAATTCAGCGAATCTGTTTGATCAGCAGACTTATATCGTCCTTGAATAATTTTCTATTGCTGTTGCATCATCTCCATGTAACGACGGTAAGAATTTTGTTCCAGGCCATTTCTAGACGGTTGCTGAGTCAGGATGGTTGCAGGTTCCTCCACCGTCACTCCGTTTTCATAGGAAACCGACACGCCTACTTCCAGGATCTGACCGGATCCTCCTTTATAGGTTCCTTTAACAGGGGAGCAATCGCTGAAGTTACGGCCCACGGCCAGCCGGACATGCATCTCGTTGGCAATGCAATTATTGGTGGGATCAAGTCCTACCCATCCATAGAAAGGAATATATGCTTCCACCCATGCATGGGTTGCGCCTTCTCCCCGCATCCCGCTTTTGTCAGAACAAATATAACCGCTCACATACCTGGCGGGTATATTAATGAGACGGAGCATGACAAGTAGCATATGGGCAAAGTCCTGACACACACCTGCTTTCAATTTCCATATTTCATCAAGCGTAGTTTCTACGCTGGTAATCCCTTTTATGTACTTGTAATTTGTATAAACATAATTATTTAATATTTTACCAGCTTCCAGGGGAGTCATTTCCCCCAACTGTCTGGTATCGGCGATCTTCGTCACTTCCATCAACGCATCGAAGAGTTCCTGTTTCAAAAAATCCATATAAGGGACCTGGTAGCGGAGTTTATACAAATGGTGCCATTGATCCTCCTCTGGCTTGTCATCAACCGGAAGGGGCCTTGAACTGGTTTTTACCTCAAGCTTTGAATCAATGATCAGTTCACTGTGCGGCTCGGCATTCATAAAAGAACCCACCTCGTTACCATAATAATCTTTGAAAATATCTAGTTCAGGATCGCCCGTAATTTTCAATTCCTGTCTGACCACATCCTGGTATTCATCTTTAATGGGAAAAAGGACAATCTGGTTGGCACTGTCCCTAACGGGTGCTTCGTAGCTGTATTTGGTCAGGTGGTGAATGGTAAAACGGGGCATCTGTATTATTTCTCCTGTGGTTTTTTTTATTGTACGGGTGTTTTCAAAAATAGATAATTATCATCAGCTATAGGCAAAGTAATTCTGATTAAGTGCGTTGGCAACTTCAGAAAGGTCTTCCTTTACCCTGTTCAAATAGGCGTGAAGGCCTTGCTTCATGATGGATTCAACCGTTGAATATTTTACCCTGCTTTTTATCCTTCCGATCATAAAATCAATTTTACGGTACCCATCTGCGTTACGATCACTTTTTAAGCGTTCAAAATAATGATGGAGGTGGTTAATGGAATAGAGTACAGACCTTGGAAAGTCATTGTTCAGGACGATCTGTTCCACTACATTTTTTGCATCAAATCCGCTTCTATAGGTTTTTATATACAATTCATAACCTGAAATAGACATCAGCAGGTATTTCCAGTACATCGGATCGGTTTTCGTGAAATCATAGTCATGGTCGCTGAATTTTATATCCAGGATGTCTGCAGACTGGACACCTCTTTCCAAAAGTTTGCCGATATTAATAAATGCATATCCTTCCCCCCTCGCCATGGTTATATCCATGGTCCCATAATACAGTAGTCCCTGCTTGATCAGTTTATCCAATATAGTAACCGGGTCTTCCCGGTTCAGGGATTGCACCAGCCTTTCGTCGCGGATGTCATGATAAAAATCATTCAGGCATTGCCATAATTCTTTGGTTATATGATCCTGTACACTTCTTGCATTTTCGCGGGCATGAGTAATAATATTTAAAACCGAATTGGGATTTTCCTTGTCGGTTACCATATATTCCAATACGGCCCTGGACCGGTGTGCAAGGGAATTAGCCTGGTCCTCATCCAGATAGGTAAATATTCGAAGCACGGGTTTCCAGGAAAATTCAAGCAGGTCATCCTGTGAGGAGGCATAATTGATTTTCAGCATTCTTAAAATACCATCCGTGCGTTCCATGTAACGACTCATCCAGTATAAACTATCGGCAACTCGGCTCAGCATGAAGGGTCTTTGATATTTGTGTAATAAATAAAAGGGCAGGTGCGTCAAACAGCCAATACCCAAGTATCTTTGCTGCCTCCTCCCTGAGATGAGTTCACCACTAGTGATCCTTCCCGCAATGCGACTCTTGTCAAACCCCCTGGCACAATTTGGATTCCTTCAGGTCCGCACAGGGCATAAGGCCGCAGATCAATCCGGCGCGGCTGGAATTTACCATTCATATAACAGGGAGACGAAGACAAACTGATAATTGGCTGGGCAATATATTGTCTTGGATCCTTCAAAATTTCGACCTGGTAACGGGATATCTCTTCCTCGGTGGAAGTATGACCCATCAACATGCCATAACCGCCACTTTCATTTGTTTTTTTGACAACCATTTTATTCATATGTTGAAACACATATTCCCTTTCTTCCGGATTCCCTAATTGATGGGTGGGTACATTCTTTAAAACAGGCTCCTCATTCAAATAGTATTTGATCATGGCGGGTACAAAGGTATAAATGGCTTTATCATCCGCCACCCCGTTACCCAATGCATTTACAATGGCAACATTTCCTTTTCTATAGGCACTCATGATACCCGATACCCCCAGCATACTGCCTGGGTTAAAAACAAGCGGGTCAAGGAATTCGTCATCCACGCGACGATAAATTACATCCACCAGTTGCAGGCCCGAGGTTTTTTTCATATATACCCGGTGGTTATCCACGACGAGGTCACGGCCTTCTACCAGTTCCACCCCCATCAATCTTGCCAAAGTGGTATGTTCAAAGTAAGCCGAATTATAAATACCAGGTGTCAGGACCACGATGGTAGGATTGCCCGTTTGTCTGGGTGATAAGGAAACAAGATTTTTATGGAGGATATTCGGGTATTCGGTAACCGTGCGAACGTTATTCTTTGGCAAAAGATCGGGGAATATACGCTTGGTTATTTCCCGGTTCTCCAGCATATAACTTACCCCGCTGGGTGTACGAAGATTATCTTCCAGGATATAAAATGAACCGTCATTGTTTCGGATTAGGTCAATCCCGGCAATATGGACATAAATGTCATGCGGCACAGGAAATCCATGCATTTCACGCAAATAATGGGGACAGCTATAGATCATATCAATGGGAACAATACCATCTTTTAAAATAAACTGGTCATTGTACACATCTTTCAAAAAAAGATTTAACGCTTTAAGTCTTTGTTTAATCCCTTTTTCAATATAACCCCATTCAGCTGCAGTAATGATCCTTGGTATGATATCAAAAGGGAAAATTTTTTCAATGCCCTCCCCGCTGCTGTATACCGTGAAGGTGATTCCCTGACTCATGAACAGACCTCTTGCCATTTCTTCCTTCCTGTTCAGCTCTTCAATACTTAAACCCTGCATAAATTCCACAACACCCTTATATTGCTCCCGCACGGAATCATTCTTATACATTTCATCCCATGTATTCGAATCCACATAATAGTTAGTTAGCAGTTCGCTGGCTTGCATGTATGTTGTTTTAAAAAGCGGAGAAATTTTGGCAGGCTGTCGTTTCAGTCACTAAATATAATAACTAATTTTGGAAAAATTATTTTCAATGAAGATCATTGCTCTGATACCCGCCCGCTATGCAGCTACCAGGTTTCCAGCCAAGCTAATGCAGGTATTGGGAAACAAAACGGTCATTCGTCATACCTATGATAATACAGTGGCTACAGAATTATTTGATGAGGTCATCGTGGTGACCGATAGCAAGGAGATATTCTTTGAAATCACTTCCAATGGCGGTAAGGCCAAAATGAGCAGGAAACCCCATCAATCCGGCAGCGACCGTATTGCTGAAGCGGCGGCAGATCTGGATGTCGATATCGTTGTAAATGTTCAGGGAGATGAACCCTTTGTTCAGAAAAAACCACTTCAGAAATTATTGGAGGTGTTTGCGGAACCCCTGGGAAACCAGGTGGAAGTTGCTTCTTTAATGCAGGTTTTGAAAGTGAAAAAATTCATTGAAGATCCGAACTATGTAAAAGTGATAGTTGATAAAAATATGAATGCATTGATGTTTAGCCGCAGCGTAATACCCTACCCGCGCGCCCACACAACTACTCCCATCTATTACGAACACATCGGGGTATATGCTTTCCGCAAACAGGCCCTGCTTAATTTTACGAACTGGCCGGTATCGGTCCTGGAGGCCACAGAAAAGATTGAATGTTTGCGTTACCTGGAAAATGGAATTCAATTGAAAATGGTCCTAACCGAATACATGGGTATCGAAATTGACACACCGGAAGATTTGGCCAGAGCCGAAAAACTATTATGATTTATCACTCAATCCCTAATTCCTTCTGAATGGTTTCCAATGACCTGCCCTTTGTTTCAGGCATTACTTTCCACACAAATATCATATGGATAAACATCATGACCGAAAAGAAATAGAATGCATCGACGACACCGGTGTGGACGTTGTTTACCGTAATTTTTGCGACGGTGGGAAATATCCATGAAATCATGGCTGCCATTATCCAATGGGTGAAACTGCCAAGAGAGCCTCCCTGGGAACGAACTGAATTTGGAAAGATCTCGGAAATAAATACCCAAACGACTGCTCCCTGTGAAAAGGCAAAGAATGCGATAAAGCCGATAAGATAAAATACCAAATTCCCATTGCCTGCACCTTCATTTGACAGGGACGAACCAGTAAGGGCCAGGAAAAGAATCATTCCAACAGATCCAATCAACAATAAAGTCTTCCTTCCAAATTTGTCAATCATCGTCATTGCCAGAAGCGTGAAGAATAAATTGGCAGCTCCGATATAAACCGGGCGAAGAAAAGAGTCGTTTTTATCAAACCCGGCCATTTCAAAAATCCGGGGCGCATAATAAAAAATCGCATTGATACCTGACAACTGATTGAACATGGCAAGTAATACTGCATATAAAATCGGTTTGCGGTATTTCCGCTGGAATAATTTCTCCGCATGGTGCATTACAGAGGAACGAATGTCCGCAATAGCTTTTTGTGTATTTGATTCGCCGATTTGTTCCATAACCGGTATGGCTTCCGCCTCCCTGTCATTAAGGNNTCCATATCCTTAAACAAAAAATTGGTCAGTAACGCTATAAAAATTCCAGTTACTATATTTAATTGGAAGGAACCTGCCAGTCTTCCCCTGAGATGAGCGGGCGATATTTCAGAGATGTACATGGGCCCTACAACTGAAGAAGCCCCGACGGCAATACCACCGACAAAGCGAAAAGAGATAAAAAGCAGCCAGAGTGATGAGGAGGCACAGCCAATGGCCGATATTAAATACATTATGGCGATGGTTGTCAAAACTTTTTTGCGGCCATATCGTTTCGCAGGAAAACCTGCCACAATTGATCCC
>PLCH01000265.1 GCA_003135585.1 Chitinophagaceae bacterium | reverse complement strand
ATGCATTCTCCAACCATTCCCTGTGTAAGAGACGCCAAATCGATCAGGCACTGCGCATTTTGTTTCAGGTTTATTGATAATCTGGGTGGCCCCAAACTTCCAGGCAATAGCAAGTCGGTTGTCGCCGAGGTCAATCATAATAATTTCCGCAGGAGTAAAGAACTATACGGTTAGCAGCGGCGAGACTTACAGGGCCTGCACCAACAATCGAAACCGTATCTCCCGGTTAACTTCCCCGTTCAGCACTCCGCATTCGAAGTCGGTGGGGAGTATATCACTCAGCATGACCAGTGCTTCTTCATCGACCCTGGCCGGAACGGGACAGAGGCTATTATCTGTATAATGTATCCTCACGTATTCTGGCTGTGTGTCATTAATGAGATGTCCGAGCATCTGTCCACCGTTTTCACAATGGCAATACATGCCCCCATGCAATAATCGCATTTACCGCAGGAAGCAATGCAGGATATTAATACGTGATCACCTTTTTTGAAAGTGCTTACGGATGCTGCCGTCTCTTCTGTTATACCCACGCCCTCATAACCTGATATCCTGCTGTCAGTGACCTCAGGAACATCCCCTCTCATGATGTGCAGATCGGTTCCGCAAATAGTAGTATTAACTGTTTAACTATTGCATTGGCAGGGTGCTTGATTGCTGGTTTGGGCTTTTCTTCCCAGGATTTTTTGTCCGGGCCTTGGTCAACTAATGCTTTCAAATTAAATGTATGTTAATTGCCACTTACAGGAAGGGTTTATCTATTAGGATGATTCTTGTTATAAGCGGAAATGATTGAAATCAACTAAAGTAAGCCACAAAGCAAAGCCCGGGCCATCTAAAAGAAACAATGCCTGCCAAAAAGCAGGCATTGTCCTACAATTCATCTTCTTCAGAATTAGAAGACCAATTCTTCCTCTGATATTTCCAATTGGTTGTCAACATAATTAACTCCCGGAGCCAGCCATGCGGCGTCTTCAGCTTCCTCTCTTTCTTTCAAAGATTGAACTTTGCCGCGGAGTATCACTTTACCCCCAAAAACGTCCACCGAAACTTTTTCTGAATCAACAGTGGCGCTGCGTTGAAAGGCTGCACTGATCTTCTTTTTAATATCTGCCGGGTTTGCCGAAGGTTTTATGACAATAAGATTTTTGATCATGCGGATCCCAGTAAGGTTTTCAATTGCCTCTTTTGCCGCCTTACGCTGAAAATTCCATTCTACATTGCCTTCCAGGGTAACTATGCCCTCTTCCACTTTGATTTTAATTTTATTTTCAATCATGGCAGAATGCCATTTTAGCGCGTTTACCACTGCTTCCGCAATTTCAGTATCTGTTTTGCGAAAGTTAGGCGATACTCCAACCTGAATGTTTTCGGCAACGGCTTTAACTCCGGCGATCGCCTTGGCCGCCCGCTCTGCGGTCAACTTTTTGGCATAAGTATCTACAATACCAGTAAGTGTAACCACGCCGTCCTTAACTGACACTCCGATTTCAGCGGCATTCAGCCAAGGCTCCCAACTCAACTGGGCAACGACATCTTTTTGAATTTGAATATCACTTTTCATAAAAAAATAATTTAAATGTTAATTAATATTTTTTTTGGNNCCCATGATCCAACAGGGTAAGAAATAAAGTCAACCAAATCTAAGAGGTAACTGCTTTTACTTAAGTCGAAAATTTATCTTAATCGTTATGCAAAGAAAACACTTAGAGATAACCCAATCCAATGATTCGAATCAATGCTGTTAATGATAGTAATCACCTGCATCTCAATGATTTTAATCATTTGAGCAATTAACCTGGATCATCTGGTCATCCAAACAAACCGGATAAATTACAGGCTACTTATCTAAGAATGGCAGATAAAATAAACACAATGCTCAACAGGGATGAGAAAATCCCCTTTTCCCAAAGAATCATTCTATTCTTCACTGACCTCTATTCTGTTCAACGGTTTATATTTCGTTTTTTCAAGGAAGTGTTTGCACCTCCCTATGAGATTAAGGAGATTGTAAGGCAATGTTATAATGTGGGATACAGGTCCCTGGGTATAATGACTTTAACTGGATTTATTACGGGCATCGTTTTTACCAAGCAATCCCGGCCTTCTCTGTCGGAATTCGGTGCCACGTCATGGTTACCTTCATTAATATCCATTGCCATTATTCGGGCCCTTTCCCCGCTGATCNNTGCCTTGATCGCCGCGGGCAAGATTGGCTCCAATATTGGTGCTGAACTAGGTTCTATGGAAGTAACCGAGCAAATTGATGCGATGGAGGTCTCCGGCACTAATCCCTTCAAGTTTCTGGTCGTAAGCCGCGTGCTGGCTACTACACTCATGCTGCCTATTTTAATGATTTATGCGGCTTTTGTGGGGTTGATGGGTTCATACCTGAATGTGCATCAGAATGAATTGACAAGTTTTACGACTTTTATTCATGATGCATTTGCTAAAATTTCATTTCTTGACATTTCAGCTTCAGTGGTCAAATCATTGGTTTATGGGTTTACCATTGGTATTACCGGTTGTTTTCTCGGATACCGGGCGACGCAGGGCACTGTGGGCGTGGGCAAGGCCGCCAATTCAACGGTAGTTGTCTCGATGTTCCTGATTTTCATAGAAGAAATGATAATCGTTCAGATTGTCAATTCATTACGATAAAACATATAACAATAACTGATGGATACTAGGATGTCAAATAGTGGAGAAAGGGAAGC
>PLCH01000489.1 GCA_003135585.1 Chitinophagaceae bacterium | reverse complement strand
ACGGCCTGATGCAGCGCAGCATTAAATCAATCAAAAATTCCTGCCCCGGCATGCTGGTGATGACCGACGTTGCCCTGGACCCGTTTTCTTCCTTCGGGCATGATGGAATTGTGGAAGGAAAAGAAATTCTTAACGATCAGACCGTGGAAGTGCTGGCAAAGATGAGTGTAAGCCATGCAAGGGCGGGTGCTGATTTTGTTGCGCCCAGTGACATGATGGATGGCCGCGTCAGAGCTATAAGGGAAGCCCTGGAAAATAACGGTTTTGTCAAAACAGGGATCATGGCCTACAGTGCCAAGTATGCTTCCTGTTTTTACGGACCCTTCCGTGATGCCCTAGATTCAGCACCTGGTTTCGGGGACAAGAAATCCTATCAGATGAACCCGGCCAACCGCATTGAAGCAATCAAAGAGGCGGAGATGGATATTCAGGAGGGTGCTGATATGGTTATGGTTAAGCCGGCATTGGCTTATCTGGACATCATCCGTGAAGTAAAGAATGTTGTGAGGGTTCCTGTCAGCGCCTATAATGTCAGCGGGGAATATTCCATGATCAAGGCCGCTTCCAAAATGGGATGGCTGGATGAAAGCAATGCAATCCTGGAAACCCTGACAGCGATCAAAAGAGCCGGCGCAGATCTGATCGCTACTTATTTTGCAAAAGAGGCAGTGAAATTGATAACCGCAGATCATTCCTTATCCCCAAAAAAAAATGACGACCACAAAAAGTAAACTCCTTTTCGAAAGAGCCCAGAAAAGTATTCCAGGCGGCGTGAATTCCCCCGTCCGGGCTTTTAGAAGCGTAGGGGGAACACCCCTATTTATACAAAAGGCCAAGGGCAGCTATCTATATGATTCGGATGGCAATCGCTATATCGATTGCATCGCCTCCTGGGGACCGATGATTTTAGGGCATGCCTATGAACCGGTTGTAAAAGCAATACAGGAATATGCGGAATATTCAAACTCTTATGGTGCACCCACCGAGATAGAAGTTGAAATGGCGGAGCTCATTATCAGCATGGTGCCTAATGTAGAATTAATCAGAATGGTGAACAGCGGTACGGAAGCTTGCATGAGTGCTGTTCGCCTCGCAAGAGGATTCACCCGGAGAAATAAAATCCTCAAATTTGAAGGAAACTATCATGGCCATGCCGATTCCTTTCTTGTCAAAGCGGGTAGCGGTGTGGCCACTTTCAATATTCAAACTGTTCCCGGTGTAACTGCGGGCGTGGCAAATGACACACTGACGGCGCCCTACAATGACCTGAATGCCGTGGAAAGATTAACCGGCAATCATAAGGGTGAGATTGCAGCTATTATTGTTGAGCCGGTCGCAGGAAATATGGGATGTGTTTTACCAAAGACCGGTTTCCTGGAAGGATTAAGAAAAATTTGTGACCAGGAAAATATCATTTTTATTTTCGATGAAGTTATGACCGGCTTTCGGCTGGCTCCCGGTGGTGCTCAGGAAAAGCTCCGTATAAATGCTGATCTTGTCACCTACGGCAAAATAATCGGCGCTGGTTTACCCGTCGGCGCATTCGGTGGCAAAAAAGAAATCATGCAGCATATAGCACCCCTTGGCAATGTCTATCAGGCAGGCACTTTAAGTGGAAATCCTATCGCCATGATAGCCGGATATACCCTGCTCAAGGAATTAAAAGCCAATACCCGGATCTATGAGGAACTTGACCAAAAGACCCTGTATCTAAAAAAAGGCCTGGAGCAGGCATGCGCAGCATGGGGGAAACCCCACAGCATTAATCAGGCAGGATCCATGATCAGTATCCATTTCACCGGACAACCGGTTACAGATTTTGCATCTGCCTCCCAGGGAAACAATGACCGCTTCAAACAATTTTTTCATGCCATGCTGAGACGGGGCATCTATCTGCCTCCTTCTGCTTTTGAGAGTTGGTTCCTGAACAATGCTATGGTAAGAGAAGACCTGGACATAATAATCCATTCGGCAAAACAAAGCCTCGCAGAATTATCCTAACCTGATCTGAAGGGATTTCTAATGTAAAAGCAATTCGCAGGGTTTCAAACCCGTGTGTTTCTTGAACGCGGTGGAAAAATGAGAGATGGAAGAATAGCCGAGCATGATGGAAACTTCGGTAACACTTAGGCCTTTCTCGTACAACAGGTACCGGGCATGCTCCATGCGCTGACTTTGATAGAAATCGAAAATAGTCGTACCAAACATTTCCTTAAACCCTTTCTTAAGATAACATTCGTTGATCGCCACTTTCCGGCTGAGTTCTTTAATAGTCAGCGGTTCGCCGATATGTTCCAGCAAAATCTCTCTTGCCTTGGAGATTTTATCCCTGTCTGCTTCATTGGCCAAAAATTTACACTGAAAATTGTCTACTTCTTTATCACCCAGCATGCATTCCAGACTGTACAAAAGCAACATCTGGGTCTGGGCATTGACATAAATATTCTCGAGACTACCCGTATAGGTATGGTTGAGCAATCCTTCCAATATTATTCGGGTTCTGCCGCAAAGGGATAAAATTTTTGAAAAAGAAGAAGGATGGTTGAAGTTCAGGATGGCATCGGTTAAAGAAGTACCCGGCTTGCGTGGTTTTACAAATTGGGAAAGGTGTGCAGGGGAAAATTTAAAACTAAGCACATCCACGCTTTCAATTCTCTCTGTGCAGTTCCGGGAAGCAGTGGACTTGCATGAATCGCATTCTGTATTCTTCTGCCTGCAATAAACATTTCCCGCCACACAAAACCGCAATTCAAAATAATTCTCCTTTTGCGCTTCCTTTTTGTAATGATATACCATCATCCCCATATCTTCCATATTCCACCGTGGATTTTTCTGGTACCTTTTAATTCCATACCGCACCGATCCGGGCATCTGTTGCTCCCTCTCCTGAAGCAGGACAAGCTGCTCGTGCATGATGGGTTGACGTTGCGACAGTGCTAATATATCGGGTGGCTGATGCATTTGGGACCACAAATTTACACCTGATAATTTAATAATCCGTTTCTTAAAGCCAATAGCCTTCCAAATCCCTTTTTTTTACCGTCCCATGACCTGTTCAGGTACTGAAATTCTGCAGGTTCCAGAAGATTCTGGAAGAGGTCAAATAAATGGATAAAAAGCCAGATTTCAAGCGGCTGTAAGCCTTATTTTTCGTAGATTTGCCGACCTTATTTATTTAATGTTAACTGGAAGACTCCAATAAGAAATATGAGCGATTCAACATCCCAAATTTTAACTCCGCCCAGCAACGTTTATGGCGCCGATAGCATCCAGGTTTTGGAAGGTTTGGAAGCTGTTCGAAAACGTCCGGCGATGTATATTGGGGACGTTGGCGTGAAGGGATTACACCATCTTGTTTATGAAGTAGTGGATAATTCCATTGATGAAGCCTTGGCGGGATATTGCAAGAATATTAATGTCATCATCTATGAAGACAATTCAGTCAGCGTGGAAGATGATGGAAGGGGTATTCCAACCGGTATGAATACAAAGGAAAAACGCAGTGCCCTGGAAGTCGTAATGACCGTTTTGCACGCAGGTGGCAAATTTGATAAAAATACCTATAAAGTCTCAGGAGGCCTGCACGGGGTTGGCGTAAGTGTCGTAAACGCCTTAAGCAGCGACCTTCATATAACCGTAAACCGGGAAGGGAAAATATTTGAACAGGCCTACAAGATCGGGGTTCCGCAATATCCGGTAAGAGAGATCGGGAAAAGTGACANNCACTGAGGTGCGCTTCTGGCCGGATGCAAGTATATTTATTACCACGACTTACAACAAAGATATCCTGGAAGGGCGTTTGCGGGAATTGTCCTTTCTGAATAAGGGTGTTCGCATTGTGCTGGATGATCTGCGTGAAAAAGATGATGATGGTAAAACATATACAAAAATATTTTATAGTGAGGGCGGCATTATAGAATTTGTTGAAATGCTGGATAAAAATGCGGGCCGCAATGCGCTTATTCCAAAAGTTATTTTTGTGGACGGCCTGGACCCTGAAACCAATGTGGCGGTAGAAGTGGCATTGACTTATAATGACAGTTACAATGAGCATATTTACTCATACGTTAACAATATTAATACCATTGAAGGGGGAACGCATGTAGCTGGCTTTCGCCGCGCTTTGACCAGGGTCTTTAAAAGTTATGGTGATAAACAAAGCCTTTTTGAAAAGGCCAAAGTAGAAATTGAAGGGGATGATTTCAGGGAAGGACTGAGTGCTATTATTTCCGTAAAGGTTCCTGAACCCCAGTTTGAAGGACAGACAAAAACCAAATTGGGAAATAATGAAGTAAGCGGTGTTGTCGATTCGACCGTTTCGAAAACGCTTCAGGCTTACCTGGAGGAAAATCCAAGGGAAGCAAAAAATATTATCCAGAAAGTAATTTTAGCGGCACAGGCCAGGGCTGCTGCCAGAAAAGCAAGGGAACTGGTCCAGCGCAAGAGTGTGTTAAGCGGAGGAGGTTTGCCAGGAAAACTGGCTGATTGTTCCGAACGGGATCCCGATCGTTGCGAACTATACCTGGTAGAGGGTGATTCAGCCGGTGGCACCGCCAAACAGGGCCGCGACAGAAGTTTCCAGGCAATCCTTCCCCTAAGGGGTAAAATCCTCAACGTTGAAAAAGCCATGGAGTATAAAATTTATGAAAATGAGGAAATCAGAAATATGTATACTGGCTTGGGTGTAACAGTGGGAACCCCCGAGGACCCCAAAGCATTAAATATTGTAAAACTGCGCTATCATAAGCTCATCATCATGGCCGACGCCGACGTNNCGCTATCATAAGCTCATCATAATGACGGATGCAGATGTGGATGGCAGCCATATTGCAACCCTGATCCTGACATTTATTTACCGGTACATGAAGGAACTTGTCGAGCAGGGTTACGTTTATATTGCCCAGCCGCCTTTGTACCTGGTAAAAAAAGGAAAAGAACAAGCTTATGCGTGGAATGAGGAACAGCGCAAACTCCAGGTGGAAAAAATCGGAGGAGGAAAGGATGATAGTGTGAACGTGCAGCGTTACAAAGGTTTGGGAGAAATGAATTCTGAGCAGTTATGGGAAACTACCATGAACCCCGGTACAAGGACCCTCAAGCAGATAACTATAGAAAGTGCAGCGGAAGCTGACCGTATTTTTAGCATGTTAATGGGGGATGAAGTGGCTCCGCGCAGGGATTTTATTGAGAGCCATGCCAGGTATGCCAAACTGGATATATAAATGGGTCGGGGTGATTTAACTTTATGATTTACAATCATTTAAGGGATTTTTATTTTCGAAACTAAGAATTCTTTACCTTTAAACAGAAAGTTTCAGGCTTACATCAATCAGAAACTCATAAATTTTACTAACCTTTAAAAATAAAATCATGTCTACAGAGGTAACCTTAACAGCCTACAATGTAAAGACCAAGGAGAAGAACGTAAAGATGCACGATGCTATCATCACCAAAACTGCCAAAGGCGCATACATGGCCCAGGGAAATGATGGCAAGGGGAATAAATTAACAACGCTACTCGGTGAAGAAAAAGCCCTGGCCGCTATAAAAGCAGGTATTGCAAAAAAAGGCTGGTAAGAAAGCGGCTCAGATAAAATCTAGCTGACCAAAGGAATTGCCTAAAATGGCTGCATCATCTGCATTCAGCCATTTATTTAACACGGTTGCATATACCTTTTTAAAGTCAATCTGGTACCTCAGGTCACCCTCTCGCAGATCACTTAAATCCGGCATCGGATTGATCAGTCCTTTTTGTTTGAGGGCCCCGCTGATAAGGAACATATTATTGGCTGTACAATGATCGGTTCCTCCGCTTGCATTTTGGGATACTCTTCTTCCAAATTCAGAGAACGTCATAAGCAAAACATCCTGAAAGCGATTGTTAATTTTCATATCTGTGACGAAGGATCTTAGCGCATCATTCATTTCCGCAAACAGGCGCTGTTTGCTGAGCCTGTTGGTTGACATGGGTATCAAAGCTCCCAAGCGACAAATAATACACTTTTGTATTGATATCAGAAAGGATCAGGGAGGCAATGGTTTGGAAGCTTTTCCCAAGTTCCGATGCAGGGTATTGAGTGCTGGAAGGATGCAGCTTACTTTGTTCGTAAATATATTCCGCACTGGACAAAGTTTCCGCCATCGTTTTGTATAAATAATCAACGCTGCCCTTTGCTTTCTGATTTAGGTGATCCTGCAGAATATCGTTGAAATATTGTTCGTGACTCGTGGAGTATAAACGACNNTTAATGCAATTCCTTTTATTTGTTCGCCCTTCAGAGAAAGGCTTAACACATCATCAATTTCCAATGCCTGCGTCGGCTTATCACAGCCTTTGCATTGTGCATCCAGGTAACGGCCGAGCCAGCCGGTATATACATATTGATTACTTTCACTCGCTGTTTGCCAGATGTCCATACTTCTGAAATGGGAACGATCGGGATTTGGATAACCCACTCCGTTAAGAACGCCCAGGCTTCCGTCATCATATAATTCTTTCAGGCAGCTCAGGGAGGGGTGTAAACCCACTTCATCCGTTATCAAAAGGGCTTTGCTTTTTTCTATCCCCAATTTTGGACGCTCCCTGTAATAAATATCATTGCGAACCGGTATCACGGTATTCAATCCATCGTTTCCACCACTGAACTGCAGTACAACAAGGACCTTGTTACCCGGAGGAACCAGCATTGGCCTCTCAAAGGCTTTTAGAAACCTAGGCAGCATGATAGAAGCCGCAGCCAAGGATCCGACCTGTAAAAATTCTCTGCGTTTGAACACCATGTTGGTTTATTTATGAATTCAAATAGTCCCGGACATCAACACATCTGATATTCCGGAGAGCTCATCAACTGAATGGTCGTCGTCATAATAAAACTTTCCCGGCTCCGGGAGTCAGTATATTTTTTCAAAGTTTTTTCACTGATCCCTGAAGGCACCTGCATAAGAATTTGGGCAATCGACAGACCCAGGTTTTCTGTACGGATGCCAGTAAATTTTTTCATATAGGTCTCCCAATCTATGGTTGCCCTTATCATCTGGCCAGGCCTGAATTTTCCGGATGCCTTCAGACTGCCCGTAAATTCCTCCTTCTGCTTCATACCCATCGCCTGGTCATCATCCTCCTTGGGCTTCATTTGAAACTCACCGCTTTGGTAGATAAATTGAGGGATGCGCAAACGGAACATCAAAGTGGAACTATCTATCCAATTAGTCCCTCCGGGCCAGCCGGCAACATTAGGAGGATAAAACAATAACTGCCCCAATACTCTTTGCAGAAGCAGTTGTACCTCTTCGTTTTCAATTTTCATCGGCAGCATTCTCCGGATGCCGGTGATCAACTTCACGGGTGATTTGATCCTGGCCCCGATATGCTGCGCATCATAAAACCAATTGCTGGTAAAAATATCCTCCATTAATTCTGCGATATCATAATTGCTTTGATAAAACCGGTCTGCAAGCCAGTCTGCCTTTTCTTCGTCCAGCCTCTCATTTACAAAATAGCGGTATATTTTCCGGGAGATAAACCCCGCAGTCTGTTTCTGTTCCAGCAATATGGCTAGGACGTCATCCCCGTCAAAATTGCCTGATTTGCCCAATACTGTCTTTTTGCCTTGGTCATGCTGAAACTTGCGGAATATGAATTCTCCCTGAAGATTGGCACCCCAGCCTGTAAATGCGCGGGCCGCTTCCTTAATATCCTGCTCTGAATAATTACCCCGGCCCATGGTAAATAATTCCATTACTTCCCTGGCAAAATTTTCATTTGGATGATCCTTCCTATTTTGATTGTTATTGAGAAAATTGAGCATTGCGGCACTCTTGCTCACTTCACGAAGCAACTGTCCAAAATTCCCTAGGGCATTTTTACGGATGGAATCCAGCAAGAGCTGCTGGTAAAAAATATTCAGGTTGCGGGAGGCAAAGTGGCCATGCCAGAATAAAGACATTTTCTCGCGCAGCTGAGCATCAGAATCCACCATTTCGTTTATCCAGGCCAGGTTAAGGTTTTTTATGTCCTCCTGTGATTGTTTGTTGATCTGCTTCTTCTGCTCCTCAGAAAGTTCTTTCTTTTCCATCCGTGCCATGTCGTCCACGCCCATCATCAATCCTTTCAGCCTATTATCGGCGACCTCCAGATATGCCGGGGTTTTCGAAGATGCCTTTTGCAACGCTTTAAATAATGATTTTTGAGACCCGGCGGCCAATCCACTGGCGTCTTCGGCCATGGGCCCAAAGCCTGAACGCCATAGCAGATGCTGGTTCTTGAGTTGATTGCTGATCACGGTCACCTGGGTTTGGATTTGGACCCATCGGTGAACAGAAGGTTTAAGCAGATAGGAAAGAAATCTCACCTTGACCACAAAACGAGGTGTCCGGGCCATTTATAAGGGAAAATCAGGATTTTTTTCCAAGGATAAACTCAACCCCGAAACTGAATTGATTCAGAAAACCAACAAAGAGACTGGATGCCCACTGCCCGTGGCCGAAGTCCGAATAATAATAGGCAACCCCGCCGGCGTCGAGATTTAACAGGATGCCGGGAGTAACCTGGTAGTACAAACCTGGTGTAAACCCCAGGTTATACGTTTGTCCATAAAGGTTGGACTTAACGCTGGCTCCGGTGCTGTCGAAAATATATTCGGTACTTTTCGACAAGGCTACGCCTCCATTGTATTGCAGGTAGCAGCCCAGTTTGTTTTTCAGTATGATATACCTCCTGTAAAATACATTCGACGAAAATGACAGATTTTTCTGACCAGGGGAATTGGAATAATAACCGAAGCTGAAACTTAGGCCCATAACGGAATTCCTTCCGACTGCCAGGCCCAGGTGCGGAGAAATATTGGCGTTGGATGTTGCAAACGCAGGTGGCCCCGAATTGGAATTATTGAAATTAAATGTGCCCCCAAGTATCCAATCCCCTTTCGTTATCTGAGCACTTGAAGCAAAGGTCATGCAAACCAAAATCACTGCGATGGATAAATTTTTAAATTTCATAACGAGGAATTTAATTTGAGCAAAGATGAAATTTAAAACAGCCCAAACCGTGAACAGCGGATGCTTTCACAAAACTTTCTGTTAAGCAAGTCAGAACTTCATTGGGCTATGCAGCGTTTTTAGGGATAACTGGAAGCAAATTTCC
>PLCH01000281.1 GCA_003135585.1 Chitinophagaceae bacterium | reverse complement strand
CCTTTCGTTGTTGGTGATCAACCCCATATTGTAATTTCCCCATACTTCCTCCACCTCGATCTTGGCGTTATCCAGTAATTTTTCTTTTGTATCTGGGATGATAAGATCATTAATATTGAACGACAGACCGCCTCTGAATGCCGCCCTGAAACCTAATTGCTTGATATCATCAAGAAATTTTGCGGTCTTGGGAACGTTGGTCCATTTAATGATGTTACCTATGATTTCTCGAAGGGATTTCTTGGTCAGCAACGCATTCACAAAACCAACTTCTGCGGGAGTGTGCTGGTTAAACAACACACGGCCTACGGTTGTTTCCAGGAGCTTATTTTCCAATTCGCCATTATCGGTTCTGACATTCGTCCTAACCTTGATGTATGCGTGAAGATCAATCTGCCCTTCGTTATAAGCAATGATAACTTCTTCGGCACTATAAAAAGCCTTCCCCTCACCTTTCACCTTTTCTTTATCGGTAGATTTTTTTCCCTTGGTGATATAGTATAAACCCAAGACCATGTCCTGCGAAGGCAGTGTAATGGGCGTTCCATTCTGCGGATTCAGGATATTATGGCTTGACAGCATCAGTAACTGTGCTTCCAGGACTGCCGCACTGCTGAGCGGGACGTGAACAGCCATCTGGTCACCGTCAAAGTCCGCATTGAATGCTGTACAAACAAGGGGATGCAACTGTATGGCTTTGCCTTCAATCAATTTCGGCTGGAAGGCCTGGATGGAAAGACGGTGAAGGGTCGGGGCTCTGTTCAGCATGACCGGATGACCCTTCAGAATATTTTCCAGGATATCCCAAACAATAGCCTCTTTGCGATCCACCAGTTTGCGCGCTGATTTTACCGTTTTTACGATACCCCTTTCAATTAATTTTCTAATTATAAAAGGCTTGAACAATTCAGCAGCCATATCTTTGGGCAATCCGCACTCATGCAGTTTCAATTCAGGACCAACCACGATTACGGAACGGCCTGAGTAATCAACACGTTTACCCAGAAGGTTCTGCCGGAAACGACCCTGTTTACCTTTCAATACATCGCTCAATGATTTGAGGGCACGTCCGCCTTCTGCTTTAACAGCGTTTGATTTTCTAGAGTTATCAAACAAACTGTCTATTGCTTCCTGCAGCATGCGCTTTTCATTACGCAAAATAACTTCAGGGGCTTTGATCTCCAACAGACGTTTAAGTCGGTTGTTGCGTATGATCACGCGGCGGTACAGATCATTCAGATCAGAAGACGCAAAACGACCTCCATCCAAAGGAACCAATGGGCGCAATTCTGGTGGAATCACTGGTATATATTGCATAACCATCCATTCAGGACGATTCGTGATCCTGGTATTGGCATCCCTGAAACTCTCTACCACGCTTAAACGCTTTAAAGCATCAGCCTTGCGTTGCTGAGAAGTTTCGTTGGCTGCTGCCGCGCGTAAGTCAAAACTCAGCTGGTCAAGGTCAATCCGCTGTAACAGATCATGCACTGCTTCAGCACCCATCTTTGCAATAAATTTATTCGGGTCATCGTCGGGCAGGTATTGGTTATCCTTTGGAAGGGTATCCAATATCTCGAGGTATTCTTCCTCAGTCAGCAAATCGGCATAATTCTGGCCCTTGTCCACACGGATGCCCGGCTGGATCACGACATATCTTTCGTAATAAACAATGCTCTCTAATTTCTTGGAGCTCATTCCCAGCAGGTAGCCGGTCTTGTTAGGAAGACTTTTAAAATACCAGATATGAACAACCGGTACGACCAACTTGATATGACCCATGCGCTCCCTTCTCACCTTCTTTTCTGTCACTTCAACACCGCAGCGGTCACACACGATACCTTTGTAGCGAATGCGTTTGTATTTACCACAGGCACATTCATAGTCTTTCACCGGACCAAAAATACGCTCGCAAAACAATCCGTCTCTTTCAGGTTTGTAAGTGCGGTAGTTGATGGTTTCCGGTTTCTTCACTTCGCCGAAGGACCACGAGAGAATGGAGTCTGGAGAAGCTAATCCGATCGTAATTTTTGAGAAAGTGGCTCTGGGACGATTTTCTTTTTTAATAGCCATATTGTAATATGAAGTTTTTTACTGAACAGCAATAATTTGGGTAATGAGACTTCAAGAACAGTAAGCACACCCAAATTAAGGAGGGCAAAGGTAAGGAATATGGACGAATTAACCAGAAAAAAGAGCTGGTAATAAAAGCTGACAGTTTCAGCTTTAGAAATGAAAGTGCCAGAGCGGCTGTTGAATCATATGTTATTGATATCCAATAATATATGAAAGACCGATATTTTACGGGAGAATTTTCTTTCCGCTCGTCCGACCAAAACAGGCCGGCACGCTAACCTATTTCCCAAACCTCCAACCAACCGGGGGAAAAATGGATGACTTTTTTGGCGGAGGTCGGGGCTAGGCTTTGGCCTTCATTCTTTTCAAAAATTTTTCCCGGAGTATATCCTGCACCGGCACTTGGCGGATTTTACTTTCAAGCCAGGAAATAATGTCCAGGTAAACAAAAGCCCTGGTTTCGAACCTGTTTTTTTCATACTTCTTGAGGCTCTCTAGAAGCCTTTCAAATTCGGGTTGTAATTGCTTCGGCGAAAGCTTAAAGGATTTGCGCAAAAACCTGAATATTTCCTCCTCGACGAGGCTTAGGTTTTCCATCTTGGCCATAAAGCGATAAACCGATTTGATAAGGTATTCCAGAAGCTGGTAATTTCCCAATTCATATTGCGCAATCAGATGCAATAAACGGGAATAACATTGAAGGTCAGTCCGGAGATCTACTTTCCAATTGATGATCTTATTGAGGTAGTCTATAGTACTTTCATAATCGCCACTTCCAAAATACAAACATGCAATTTTATAATAGAATACCAGGATCCGGTGCCTGTCAAGAAATTGCCCATACTCTTCCAGCTTTTCTTCAATAAAAGGCACCAATTTCAACCCTTCAGTAAACGTGCCGTCAATAAAATGCAGATTAAGCTTGGAAATATGCAGGTATACAAAAGTCAGAATCCGGTTATTATCATTGTGCCGCACGATGGCAGAACGTGAAAATTTTTCAAAATGTTCCAGAGCCTCTGTAAATTTCTGGTAATTGAGAAGGTCGAAATGAGCGCCCAATAAATTGTGCATTCCTTTTATATAGCGGCCCGTTTCTACCGTGATCATAAATTTTTCTTTTTCAAACAGATCCACCCATTTTTGGCTGTACCGGTAATAAAGCAGGAAATCCTGCCTGATAAAAGCATACCAGCAATAACTCTGGTACAGATAAAGT
>PLCH01000202.1 GCA_003135585.1 Chitinophagaceae bacterium | reverse complement strand
CTTTAATGCCAGTGCTGAATACAAAGACAAGCAAAAAAATAGCAATCGAACCTGGTGAAAGCAGCGGCGGACGGAAGTTGCGCGGCCTGTTGGGTCGAAAAATGGAGGAGAATCTTTGTATATCCCCAATGAAAAACTGGTATAACCTCGGAAATACCCCAAAAGAGACAAGAAGGAGAACTAGGATCGCTGTATAAGCAACCATTTTCTTTTTCACGAGCAGTTTAGGAATAAGCAAATTGGCATTCAAATAATAGAATCCGATAAATAAGGAATTGCTGAGGATGAAAAAAAGCGAAAATGTCTGTTCGGGTACCACGGATGCATCTTTTGGCCTTGGATAAAAAATAATGGGGAGCATCAGGAAACAGGCCCATGCAGTAAGGTGGATAATAATCTGAATTAGCTTTCTGTTCAAATAAGAGTATTTATGTCATCAAATCTATTGTTCTTTTTGCAGATTAGTCATAATCTTCCGAAAGGCTTTTTTTAGCGGTTAAAATAAGATGAATGCAGATTTATGATCGGTGAATGCTACAAGCTGTAATAAAAAAACCAGGAATATTCCTGGTTTTTTTCCGTTGGACATCATATTAGAAGTTGAATGCAAGCCTTCCAAATAATCTTCGGCCGTTATATCCCATTTGCACGGAATCCCATGGGCCACCCGATTCATTATCATAGGCTTCATATCTTGCCTGCTGTACCGTCGAATAATCAGGGTGAATATTGAATAAATTATCAGCTCCTAAGAATATGGTGACTTTCTTCGAGAATTTGTAGGAGGCATAGATATCAGTCACCACTTTGGGCGTGAATACAAAACGCTCTGGTAGAATATGATTTGGATCAGGATCGTTGTCTATTGGTACATAAGGGTCAATACCTGCAAAACTGCCTGATATATTGGGATCACCAGGTCCACCGGTGTTTAGCAGAGCTGGAAAACCCGTGTACCCAAAACCCAGTAAGGTTATCTTTCCAAAATAAGTGAAGTGGGCCCCTAAGCCCCATTTATTGATAGTATAATCCAGGCCAAGCGAAGCTTTGGAATTTGGTGCAGATGCCAATAAGAAATATTCTTCCCGGTCGCTGAAAAAAGTTTTTTGATGCAGGTAAGAATCATTCAATTTCGCAGGAACGTTGATTTTGTCAATACACATGTTCTGGATATTTCCTGCCAATAAAATCCTGAGGCCCTTGGTCCTCCATTTCTTATTGTATTCCAATACAAGATCCAGGCCTGTGTTGGTCGTATTGACAGCATTTGCGAAGAATTGAGCACTGGCCACGTTAAGTGCATTGAGTTGATCCGTAAGAGATTTTGGCAAGTTGGGGTCAGAGGCGTTGAAAATTCCGGATAAAACTACCCTGTCCTTTATTTTAATCATATACCCATCCAAAGTAATTGTAAAGCCATTAAATGGCTTTAAGGAAAACCCCAGACTCCCGTTCACAGATCTTTCCTGCGTCAGGTCTGGAATTCCAGCAGCTTTGGTAATAGGACTTTGGTTAGCCGCAATATGCGATTCTGTCAAAGTGTTACCGCTGAATGTCGTTAGGGTATTGCTGAAATTGATTTGCTGGAGTGAGGGTGCCCGAAATCCCGTACTGATTGAACCCCTTAAGTTAAAATTGTCCGTGATTTTGTAACGTGTTGCAAATTTATAATTGCTGGTAAATCCAAAATCAGAATAGTTCTCCAAGCGGATTGCGGCATCGACCAACCATTTCTTGGTTACATTTAATTCGGCATCCACATAACCTCCAATATTAGATCGGTTCGCATTGACTTCATCCGATGGACGAAATCCTGGAAATCCCTGAGAACCGGGAGCCTGTCCGGTTGTGTCATACAATTGCCAGGAAGCGTCCTCTCCCTTGTAAATGACATAATTCTCATACCTGTATTCAGCACCTATCCCCAGGTTGAGTCCTTGGGCAACATGAAAGAATGCTTTATTAAAATCAAGGTTTACAGTATTCTCCAGATAATAAAATCCGCCATCATCAAAATGATTGGGAGAAACGCCCAATGATGCGTTAAAAGTCTTGTCTCCAAAATAGTGGAAATTGTTGGCTCCAAAACTGTTGCTCAGATCCCAATTCCACCCATTTCCAGCGTCACCTTTTAATCCTAATACCATGGATGCATCTGTAATATGGCTTTGAATATGCGGATTATAATAGATTGTACCATTCATGGATTTATGCATTATACTCGGGACGAAAATCACGTTTCCGCTACCGTCCACCGGAGAACGGGTGGGGTCATTATTTCTCGAATATGCATAGGCATCCCCAAATTTATAGTTGTAACCACCGAATGAGTAAAATGTAGTTTTGCCTGACGCACCCAATGGTATTTCGGCATTATACATAGCTCCAGCAGTGGTAACAGATCCATCTCCAAATGCACGTCTTGAGGTATTTAGGGGTAATGCATTGGGATTAGTCAATACATTGGTATCGCCAACCTGTCTGAAAGTCTTTGCCTGATTCAAAAAATCGACCGTGAAATTTATAAAACCGCCCCTCTTTCCGAGGCTTGCGCCATAATTCGCCCCCAGAGAAAATGTACTGCCATCCAAAGGGTGACTATAATAGTATTCGTTACCCGCCCTCCATTTATAGGAATTGTATTTTGTATCATTGTATACAGAATAGCCCGTATTTAAAGTCAGGTGATGGACATCCTTTTTGAGAATGAGATTCATAACTCCTGCGATAGCATCCGAACCATATTGGGCCGATGCCCCATCTCTCAAAATTTCGACCCGATCAATGGCATCTTCAGGAATGGCATTCAAATCAGTACCTGAACTGCCTTTTCCCCTGGTCCCAAAAAGCCCCACGAACGCTGTTTTATGCCATCTTTTACCATTGATTAATACAAGGGTATGATCCGGGCCAAGTCCTCTTAGTGTTGCGATATCGATATGGTCAGCTCCATCAGCGCCACTTTGCTTATTATAATTAAAAGATGGGGCTGCATAGTTTAAAACGGAGGTAAGATCCATTTTGGCGGTGGGTAACTCTATTTGACTTACCTTAATTACATCAATGGGGACGGGAGTCTCAGTTTTTGCTCTCCCCGCCCCGCGACTGCCAACAAACACAATTTCAGTCAATTCGGTGGTATTTGCCTCCAATTTTATTTCAATCTCAGTTTGATCTGCAATTTTTACAGTTTGTGACTTATATCCAATCATGCTTACCTCCAAAACTTCTGGAACTGCGACCTGAATTCTAAAAATTCCATCATTGTTTGTTGTGGTTCCGTTTTTACTCGATCTTGCCTTGACTGAAGCTCCGCTAAGAGGTAGGTTTGTTTTAGCGTCTTTAACTGTTCCTGTAAGGTTTTTTTGAGCCATCAGATATGAACTTGTTATTAGTCCGATGAGCAAGAGCAACTTTCTCATATTTAATAGTTTTGTTACATGTGTAATATACTTAGAATATTAATAAATCCTCTTTATCTTGCCCCATTACGTCATATATGGGAAAAAAATAAGAAGAAGATTTTTCCCAATAATTATGAAATATCGAAAAAAATCACATTCTTTGTATTCGTAATCGTCCCTATCCCATCGAATAGCCTGTCAGTGCAGGTTTTTTTATTTTAGGCCCTGTGCGACTAAAATCTCCTATTCTAATCAAGTTCCTTAGTCCTTCGAAAACCATCATCCCTATTGTTAACTTGATTAATTTGAGCGTCATGAGACAACCGATCCGTACCTTGTTATTGCATGCATTATTTGTTTTATGCAGCAGCAGTTTATTTGCAGGCAGGCTTTCCCCCAGGCCTATTTTCCTTTTTCATAAAAAGCTTGCGGCAACCGTAAAAAATGCCGATGCGAATTTAAATCTTTCAAAAAATACACTGAATTCCGGTCGTAAGATTTGTTCCTGCCAGATTCTGAATTTACAATCGGCCAATTACCAGCAACACAAGGTTGCTGTTTTTGCAGAAAAAACAAATTATGGACATATTTCCTCTGATTTTGGTATTGCAAAAGGAACAATTGAAAGAGAAAAAAAGCATATGAAACTTTTCTTTTACGATAAACTTACTGTTGTTGATCATCTTTCTGAAACGACCGATTGCAGGAGTTTATATATAAGACTGAAATCAACCGATCAATCCCTGGTAATGTATGATATCCTTGATGCGGATTCAAGGAAGAAGTAACATGGTATTCTCAGTACTGTTCCTGTTCATTTGGAAAATCCTGATCTTTTACATCTTTGATATACTGTTTGACTGCAGTGGTTACCTGTTCATGTAATTTTAGATATTGGCGGAGGAATCGGGGTTTGAATTCAGAATTGATGCCCAGAAGATCATGCATTACCAATACCTGACCGTCGCAATGCCTTCCGGCTCCTATTCCAATGGTTGGTATGTTCAGACCCGAGGTGACTTCCTCGGCCAGTTTCGCCGGGATTTTTTCCAGGACAACCGCAAAACATCCGGCTTCTTCCAGCAAGCGGGCATCTTTTTTCAATTTTTCTGCTTCCGCCTCTTCTTTTGCTCTTACTATATAGGTGCCAAATTTATAGAT
>PLCH01000331.1 GCA_003135585.1 Chitinophagaceae bacterium | reverse complement strand
AGTATCAGGTGTGTGGAAGACAATCCGCAAATTTAGAAATTGTAGGCAATACCAGGACAGGTAGCGGCTTCTTTTAAATGGCTTTAACGTATTTTTTTTACGTACAGCCTCGCGGAATTGGCAGCAAGTACCACATCGCTCAATCCCATGACCAGTGCACCGAGGGCAGGGCAGAGTAACCCAAAGGCCGCCACAGGGATGGGGNNAAAAGAAAGCCCAGAACAGGTTTTGTTTAATCGTAAGAAATGTCTGCCTTCCTAATTCCAGGGAAGCAGGCAGATTTTGCAGGCCCTTATTCATCAATACCACATCGGCAGTTTGCATAGCAATCTGAGTGGCATCACTCATTGAAATACCTATGCTTGCCTTTGCCAAAGCCGGTGCATCATTGATGCCATCTCCGACCATTGCCGTGGGAAAGGCCGCATTTAGCAAAGCAATCTTTTCTAATTTTTCTTCCGGAGTTTTTTCCGCTATGATTTCATCAATTCCCAATTGTATTCCTGTTTGAAGGCAGTTTGCTGCCCGGTCTCCGCTTAGTAATAAGANNCTTCAGACGCTGAATGACGTCCGCCGCTTCCGGCCGGATTTCATCTGTTACATCAATCCAGCCAGCCAATTTTCCATTTTTTGTGATGTAAACGTTATGACTATCCACTTTTGATGCTTCGGCCGGTTCAGCTATTTTGAAAGATCCGGCGCAATATACGTCCCCCGATGCAGTACGTGCTTTAATACCCAGTCCCTTTATTTCTTCCAGGGTTGCCCACCGGATCTCACCGTTTCCCTTCCAGGCACTGGTAATACATTTGGCAACCGGATGATTTGAATATTTCTCCAGCGACCAGGCAATCCGCTTGAATTNNGGCCAAACCTGCCTATCTCGAAATTGCCAGTTGTCAGGGTGCCGGTTTTATCAAAGACCACCTGACGGATATTTTTAAATATTTCCAGACTTTTTGCGTTCCGAAAAAGGATACCTCCTTTTGCTGCCCGTCCCAGTCCCACTGCAATGGCAGCCGGAGTAGCTAATCCCATTGCGCAGGGGCAAGCGATGACCAGGACGGCAATGCTGCGCATAAGGGAAGGAGTAAGGGCATGTAAAAGATAATAATTGGTAACGAAAGTAATGGCTGCAATCAGTAAAACAAAGGGAACAAAAACAGCGCTGATCCTATCGGCCAATCTTTGTACGGGAGGTCTTTCTGCCTGTGCACGTTTTACCAAATTTATAATGGTTGAGAGCGCCGAATCTCCTGATGCAGCCGTAACCTGCGCCTTTACCGTTCCATCGATGAGCAGACTTCCACCCAGTAATTTGCCTTTGGGATTTTTCATTACTGGCAAACTTTCCCCGGTCAGGATTGCTTCATTTACATTTGCATTTCCCCATAAGATTTTACAATCAGAAGGAACTTGTTCACCGGATTTAATCAAAACCAGGTCACCGCTTCGCAATTGGGAATTGTTTACAGGGAAAATTATTTCCTGATGGTTTTCATCAAACGCGATCATATTTGCCAGCACTTTTTGAGAGCGTACCAGACTATTCAATGATTTTTGAGTAGACTGGATGGAAAGGTCTTCCAGATAATTACCCAAAAATACCAATGTAATAATTGCAGCGGCCGTTTCGTAAAATAAATACCCCCCTCCAAGATTCAGCAGGGAGCCTGTAAAACTATAGACGAATGCTGAAGTTGCGCCGATCACTATCAGTACATTCATGTTTGGAAGACCATTGCGTATGCTGTGAACCGCACTGGGGCCGAAAAAACGCATTCCTGTAAGATAAACAGGCAAACACAGGGCCATTTGGATCCAGGAATTCATCAGCCAATGCACAGGTATCCATTTCTCCAGCATGTGTAACATTAACACAAGAGTAAAAGGCAAACAGAATAAGAAATTTCGCAGGTGGGGGTTCACGGAAAATCTGGTCTTTTCCATTTCACTCAAATTATCATCAACCACTTTATATCCCAATCCTTCTATCCCTTTTTGGAGTTCTCCGGTGGTTATTGACCCTTTCAATTCAAAACTCACCTCTCCTCCTACTAAGCTGACTTTTACATTTTGGAGACCTTCCTTTTCCAGGTATTTACCAACCGTAAGTGCACAGTTTGAACAGCTCATTCCCTGCACTTTCCAGTTCATGGTCTCCATAATTGGTAATTATTTAAATTGTTGCAAATTAAGCCAGGGAAGGGCTTTACTGTTTCCTAAATCGGAAATAATCTGTACACCTTACATCCTGCTATCTTTGAATAATGGAATGGGTATTGAAGCTTGACACAATAGACCTAGTGGCCAAAGAATTTTGGAATTTCTTTGAGAACAAAAAAATCTTTGGCTTTCAGGGCAATATGGGTTCAGGCAAGACCACCTTTATTCGCTCTCTCTGCGAAGCCAAACAGGTTAGCAGTCCCTTTGGAAGTCCAAGCTTTTCTATTATCAATGAATATAAATACCCCGGGGGGAAAATTTTTCACGTTGATCTCTACCGTTTAAAAGACCCGGAAGAAGTTATAAGGGCCGGTGTCGAGGATTGTTTTTATTCAGGGGATATCTGCCTTATAGAATGGCCTGAAAAAGCGCCAGGCATCTTCCCCCCGGAAACCGTATATATTTCTATTGATACGGTTGATAGGGAAACGAGAAAAATTCGCTCAGAAGCTTCTTCATAAACTACTTCCAATTCAATTTAAAATTGTAATTTAACCGCCTGACTTTTTTGAATAAAGGCCTTCATAAGCCCAGTATCATGCCACAGCAAAAACCAATCATCAGTACTTCCTTCAGTTATGAAACATTAGAGGAAACACTAGATATAAAACCAAAGGGCGCTCAATTGCACATTGGCATTCCCAAAGAAACCGCTTTCCAGGAAAACCGCATTGCCCTTACACCGGAAGCCGTGGGGGTACTCGTCAGTAACGGTCATGAGGTGGTAATAGAACACAATGCCGGGGATGCGGCCCATTATCGGGACAAGGACTATAGTGAGGCAGGAGCAAAAATTTTGTACGACAAAGCGGAAGTCTTTAAATCTCCCATGCTAGTAAAATCAGCGCCTGTAATTGAAGAAGACCTTTCATTGCTGCAATTAAACCAGGTTATAATTTCTCCTATTCATCTTTCAGCCTTGAAAGCATCCCTGCTTGAAAAAATGATGGAAAAAAGAATATCAGCCATTTCATTTGAAAACCTGAAAGACGATAGCGGATCCTATCCCATTGTTCGAAGTATGAGTGAAATTGCGGGAAGTGCCGTAATGCTGGTTGCCGGTCAATATCTAAGTTCGGCCAATCACGGCAAAGGGGCGCTGCTTGGTGGTATTTCCGGAATTCCTCCTACCAAGGTGATTATACTGGGAGCAGGCATTGTCGGGGAGTATGCTGCCAGGGCTGCGCTGGCCCTTGGCGCCTCTGTAAAAGTATTTGACAATAGCGTATCCCGTTTGAAAAGGCTGCAAAATAACATTGGGTTTCGAATCTATACTTCAGTAATTGAACCCCGGATTCTGTCCAAGCAACTTAAAACCTGTGAGGTAGCTGTAGGCGCATTGTCCTCCCAAAGTGGAAGAACGCCCATTGTAGTCACCGAAGAAATGGTCAGTAACATGAGACCCGGGAGCGTGGTCATCGACGTGAGTATTGACCGGGGTGGTTGCTTCGAAACTTCGGAGATCACTTCTCACGAGCATCCGATTTTTATTAAATACGGTGTCATTCATTACTGCGTGCCGAATATACCTTCCGGTTTTGCGCGGACGGCTTCACAAGCCATCAGCAATGTGTTAATGCCTTTATTGCTGGAAGCCGGGGAAGATGGAGGTTTCGAGAACCTTGTATGGCATAAGATACATCTGCGTTCCGGCATTTACCTTTTTAAGGGCGCATTGACTAATTTTCACCTTAGCCAGCGGTTTGATCTAAAATATACAGACTTGAACCTGCTGATCGCAAGTCAGCGGTAGGGCTATTTGTTATCGAGGATATTTATTCTTTTTCCGCAGAACCCATATTCCTGCTCATCGTTTGAACTGACTATTACCAATCGTCCGATGCAATACTCATTAATGAGTCGGTGGTACAAGGACATACCTTCCTCATCCAGATTGGTGCAGGGTTCATCCAGCAATAAAACCGGCGTATCCGAGAAAATGGCCTGCGCCAGTTTTACCCGTTGTTTCATTCCCGAAGAATAATAACGGATCTGTTTGTGCAATGCTTTTTCCAGGCCAACAATTGCGCTGATCCTTTCAATACATACCGAGGAAAGAAAAGGTTTAAAGGTTTGATGAAACCCTAGGAATTCGGCCAGGGTCATTTCTTCTATCACTTCAAGGTAGGGAGCCGTTATTGCAATATATCTGTACACTTCTTCGTCGGGTACTCTACCCTTCAATTCATACAGCACCTTACCTTCACTGCCCATCAAAGCTCCTGCAATCAACTGTAATAAAGTAGATTTTCCTGAGCCGTTTGGTCCTGTAATCGCATAGGAAATACCTGC
>PLCH01000456.1 GCA_003135585.1 Chitinophagaceae bacterium | reverse complement strand
GGAAGAAAAGGACCAGCAATTGCGTCGTGGGTGATCGAGGAAGCGGCTAAACACAAAGAGTTTTTTGTTGAAGTCTTGGATTTGGCAAAAATAAATCTACCTTTTTTAGATGAGTTACACCACCCAAGGCTGCAGAAATATGAACACGAGCATACGAAAAACTGGAGTCATCAAATCGATAGTGCGGATGCTTTTATTGTTGTGACGCCTGAATACAATTATGGGTTTCCTGCGGCTTTGAAAAATGCGTTGGATTTCCTTTACAATGAGTGGAACTACAAACCCATTGGTTTTGTTAGTTATGGTGGCATCGCCGCAGGCACAAGGGCGGTCCAAATGGTAAAACAAGTTGTCAGCGCTCAAAAAATGATCCCTTTAAATGAATCCGTAAACATTGCATTTTTCACAAAGTATCTGGACGAACAGGATAATTTCATTGCTGATGATGGGCTTATAAAATCTGCCAATGTTATGTTAATAGAATTGGCTAAATGGACAGAGGTCCTGAAAAGTATGAGAAAGGCTAAGTAGGCTAACAAAACATTAGCCTCAAACCAACGAAACTCGCCTACCTTACATCCCATTAAACCTTTCTAGTATGAATCCCCTTTCCATAAAACAAATACAGCAGATCGCAAGGGAATATAATGTCAGTTTTGAAATTGATGAGACATGCCAGCTGCCTATCGTTTTTTCTCAAGGAATAATATTAAAGCCCTCCATTCAATATGAGGATAAACATGATGATTGGAAATTAACCGGAAACCAGCGAAAGACGGCAAGTCAGCTTACCAGAATGACTGAAATAAAGGATTTGTTGAACGGGAAGCTGCTGAATGGATGAATCTTGTTAGGCAAGGAGGGGGGTATCGTAAACTTACGATCAAAAATCAAGTGTTCTCACGCTTGGCCCTTTAGCCCGCTTCAGCTACTTTTACAGTATCCAATACCAATGAAGGTACCAAATGTCCAAAAAACCAGCTTGAGTCCATTTTCCGTCCAAAGAAAGTTCTAAAATTCAAGTTCTCTGAAAGACCCCAGCCGCAAAGCCGGGGTTTTTTCTTTTAGATTAAATTCCGTAGTCGTATTTCTCGAATAAAGGCCCTATTTCTTCAGCCAGATCATGCCAGTCATCATTACAGCAAAATGGAAACATTCGTTTCAGCATAGTGGTTAGCTTGTTGCTTACGAAGAACAAACGCAGGTTTTCTGTCCGATACTCTCTTTTTTGAATCAGGCTTTGGGGAAATATTTCTTGCTATAAAAGGGGAGATACCAGGCGGGCAGATTTCTCAATCATTTGCATATATAGTGGGCGTTTGGACCAGGTTGATTTATCAATTTTTGTTGCATCCTTCAGGTCTTCAAAAAAAGAACTTCTGAGTTCATTGGCAATGATGGAGTCATATACCATTGCATTGACTTCAAAATTCAATTCAAGACTTCTGTAGTCCATGTTGGCAGTTCCAATGATGGAAACATTGCTATCGGTAACAAGGGTTTTGGAATGAACAAATCCTTTATGATATAGATAAATCTCCACACCGGCATCCAGCAGATCCTCAAAAAAAGACCTGGAAGCCACATCAACAAATAAGGCATCTGAATTAGCTGGGATCAGAATTTTCACCTCTATACCGCTCATGGCTGCAACGATCAACACATCGAGAAGGCTTTCGCCGGGAATTAAATACGGGGTGGTAATTAAGATTTCCTTTTGCGCAAGGTTAATTGCCTGCATAAGGGAATATAATATGGTTGGCGTGTCAGAATCCGGGCCGCTGGCAGCAATTTGGACGATTGTATTTCCAGGGGGATTTTCCGGGTAGCAGAAAAAAGATCTTTCCGGGTGTAATTTAACCGGTGAACAAAAATTCCAGTCGCACAAAAAGAGATATTGCAGATAAAAGACCCCAGGCCCTTCTATATATAAATGTGTATCCCGCCAAAAATGCTTTTTGGGATTCTTAGAGTCGTTTATATATCTGTCGCTTACATTAATGCCACCCACAAAACCTGTGCAACCATCTATTACAATAATCTTACGGTGATTGCGGTAATTGAGTCTGTTTGCCAACATAATAAAAAAAACCTTGTGAAAGGGATAAGCTTCCACGCCGGCCTCTCTTAATTGTGGAACCAATTTCTTTCTGATCGAACGGCTTCCAAAATCATCATAAATAAAACGGACTTGAACTCCTTCCCTCGCTTTTTGTATTAATATATCTTTGATCTGGTTACCAATGTCATCATCTTCAAATATATAATATTCAATATGGATATGGTGTTTTGCCTCATGTAGCGCCTTTAGAACTTCAGGAAATTTATGCTCTCCGTTTTGGAGCAATTTTACTTTGTTATTATCACTAAGCGGACTTAGGTTGTCCTTTAGCAGAAGAAATGCCAGCTCTTTGTTTTGTCTGATTTCGGGACCACTTTCCCGCCAGGCTTTTTGGGAAGAGCTGTAANNTGAATATTTGCTCGTTCTGGAATATTTTTTTACTATATAATTTCCGTTTTCGGTAATTTATGCCAAAGGAGAAGTAGACAATTGCCCCTACAACCGGAAAAAAAATGGTAAGCATCAAATAAGCTAATGTTCTGGAAATCGTCCTGGTGTCATAAATGATTCTAAGACATACTCCTACTATTGTAAGATCATAAATAATTTTCAAGACTTGTATCCAGTTCATATCTGTAAAAGTAAATGCCCTTTCAAAAAAAGGGGTATTATTCCGGATTCATTATTTTTTCATTCTTCCAAGGATGCGATCCAACATAGTCTTTATTGTCTTCTTGTTCCAACCTTCCAGACGGCCTCTTTGAACGACCAAAGTGTTATCTGACATGGAATTCAGAAAATAGTGGAAAACAAAACGGGCCTGCGGGTATTCCCAGCCCAATATCTGACCAAAACGCAACACATTCAAAACAATGGTGCCATTCCGTTCCTCCACTGTATAGTATCCGTTCGCGAAATGAATTAAATCCTCCGTTTCAAGGTGGCTATCCACGGATCGTAAAATACGTTCNNGGATAAGTTCTTCCTGGCTGTCAAAAACAGATCTGTATCCTATGTAATAACCAGAATCTGAAGCTACGACTATGTACCAAAGAAGGGAATTGAACGGAGTCGGGGTAGAAAAATAGTCTTTATGCTTTATCTGGCTGACCTGAAGAGATTGCTCAACCTGCCGGTTGATCGTCAATTTATTAAATTCTGCAAAACACAAATAGAATAGGGATAGAAAAATCCCTGCGAATACCCATTTGATTCTAGTTGGATTTGATTTTTTAGAAATAAGC
>PLCH01000036.1 GCA_003135585.1 Chitinophagaceae bacterium | reverse complement strand
AATGAGGAAAATAGCTCCTCCCAACAATAAATAAAGCAGGAATGTCCAGATCCGCCTTATATCCAGGTAGGGAAGGACGGACACCGGATATATTATGTAAAGCATGGCCGGAGTAACCGAAGTTCCACACACGGTGCGGTTACTGTATTGATTAGGATCCAGAAAATAGTAACCATCAGATTTTTTCCATTTATAAGAATAGGGCGAATTTGAAGTCCCTAAAAGCCGTGACGCAATGGTGCGCGCCCTAAGGTCACATCNNCACGATTTTGCAACTGATAACAACAAGAAGCTCATGGTGGCAGCGAACACTATCCATTTATTCAATCGCATCAGTGCAGGGTAACGTATAAAAAAATTGCCTTCCACTTTATTAAGTTTCTATTGTGAATCAAACACAGAGCTAATTGCCGACGATTCTAAGGACGGTGAGATTTGTTGGAAGGACTGTCAGCCCTTTTTATATTTGATAACTCAAAATATTTTAGTTGAGAAACGTGATGTCAAGTGAGGTAGAACTATCCAAAAATTAGAGGAAACAACATTTTTATTTCTTTTCATTTGCGTAATTTATTCGAATAAAAATGAAATATATATGAGTCATTGCGCTGAGTACATTGACTGGCCCACTTTGGCTTTGAGCCCTAACCGGTTAATCCCAATCGCTTCAATTCTCCTTCTAACTAAGAAATAACCGTTATACTCTTTAATTTCACTTGTTCCATTTTGACAAATTGATTTTTTGTTATTACTATTGTATACCAGACCTTTTCAGTTAGCACTACATTAAATAGGCGATCTTTCCTGCCCCTCGAAGATAGGATCCTCTGATTTTGATAGCGAATAACATAAGCCATGATGTTACCTAACTAATGGTAGTGATATATTTTTTCGGGTTGTCCTACCAAATTTTTAATAATTAAAGCTAGTTATATGAGAAAAAGTTCAAGCTATTCTGCCATCTCGCTCATTGTGTCAGTTGCTTTTTTTATCATTATCCCTCTGCAAGCGCAGGTTACTCACACTACTACCCAATATGGATTGCCTGTATTGATCAACTTTCATGAACGGGCCCTCTACGACATTTCACATCCGCAACCTTTGAAAAAGATCGCCATAGAGCAGGGAGAAGACAGGGCTCATTATAAATTTGTGCCTAAGCCCGTTCCTGCAGATGCTGTTGTTCATGCAATCGATCTACAAGCGGCAAATGCCTTGTCGGTTGCGGCAGCAGTCAAATCTCCTTCACCAAGCCTGAACATTAACGGGGTAATGGACAATGGCACCCTGATACCTCCTGACATCAACGGAGCTGTTGGTAAAACCTTCGTAATGGAAACAACCAACCAGGAATTCAGGATCTATACCAAGGCCGGGGCTTTAAACAGCACGGTAACCATCACTACCTTTTTCTCCGGGACCCGAGGCAGCGGATATTACGATCCGCATATTAAATACGACCCCAACAACGATCGCTATATCATCTGCGTTGATGGCACCGCTTCCAACGGGAATGGTGGACTCTTTCTGGCCGTTTCCCAGACCGGCGACCCCACGGGTAACTGGTATACCTATGGCATTGACGCTTTAGGCAATTCGACAGACTTTCTGGATTATCCTCAATTTGGTTTTAATAACAACTGGATAGTAATGACAGGTATTGATTTTCTCGCTTCCGGCGGCAATGTCGGCAAAATATATGTGTTTAACAGAGGGGGTATTTACAACGGGACAGCGGGGACTTTGAACACTTTTACAGAGAATACAGCATCCGTGTTATCACCTATGGCTAGTTATGATGCTTCCCAAAATACCGAATACCTGGTAACNNGGGCAGCACTATTGGAGTAAACCATCCCTGGAGTGAGACAAGTATTAATGCGACCCAGTTGGGGACTAATAAGCTGATAGAAGATGGAGATACCCGCATTCATAGTTGCATCTACCGAAATGGGTCCCTCTGGTTCACCCATACGGTATTCCTCCCCAGCAACTCTCCCACCTATTCAGCTGCGGATTGGTGGCAGATCAATCCTTCGAACGCGACTGTCACTCAGTTCGGTCGCATCGCTGATATGGCCGGAAAAATATTCTATTATTACCCCAGCCTAGATGTCAATACTAATGGGGATATGCTCATCGGTTTTTCTATGTCCGGTCCCGGTAATTATGCCAGCGCAGAATATGCGCTGCACCTTTCTACCGCGGCTGCGGGCACATTGGAGATCCCTTTTCTTTTCAAGGCAGGTATTGCTGGATATTACAAGGACTACGGTAGCTTACGTAACCGCTGGGGAGATTACTCGGGCACTGCTTTCGACCCTGTTGATAATTCATTCTGGACCTTTCAAGAATGGGCCAATTCGGGAAATAATTGGGCCACCCAGATTGCCCATGTCCCTGATTCCGGGGGAGCGGCCCCCTGTCCTCCACCTACGGGCCTGACANNGGACGCCGGTTACAAAAGTTTTGAGACATACTGTCCGGTACAGACAGGTGGGCTCTACTATCTGGACTACGGTCCCAGACACCTTGAATGTCTTTAATGCGGCTGGGCTAAAAGCCGGTACAAACTATGAATGGCAGTTACAAACTGTTTGTTCATCCACATCCAGCTCGCCTTTCTCTGCCTCCACCACTTTCACTACCACGGGAGGATGCCCTGTGCCGGGAGGGCTGGCCGCATCGGCCATCACTAATACCACAGCGACAATGGGCTGGACTCCTGTAACTGCTGCCACCAGTTATCATCTGCAATGGAAGGCTGGTTCGGCTACATCGTGGACAACGGTGACCGGTCTCACAGGTCATTCCTATAACCTTGCGGGGCTCACTGCCGGCACTTCTTACCAGTTCGAGATTGAGGCAATATGTGGGACAGGCAGCAGCGTTTTTAGCATTCCTGCGTCCTTCACAACAACCGGTGGGGTGCGTACCTATTGCGCTTCCAGAGGCAATACAACATATGAATACATAAAAACTGTAGTGCTTGGTTCTATCAATCATACCAGCGCAAATGACGGCGGCTACGGGAATGATACCATTTTGCATACCAACTTGGCGGCAGGATCAAAATATACAATCCATCTAACACCCGGGTTTACGGGATCTTCTTACTGGGAATACNNTAGTAGCAACTGGCAAGGGAACAGGTGCCGTCGCCATGACCTTTACTGTACCGGCCAGTGCAAAGAATGGGCCTACCCGCCTTCGCATACAATTACATTTTGGCTGGGGCAGTACCAACCCCTGCGCTACACTTAATAACGGAGATGTACAGGATTATACAGTAATTATCACGGGAGGAAAGGCTCCGATTGGAGTTGCAGTAACTTCGGTTCAACAGGCTATTGATGAACCAGATAAATCAACCACCGTAAAAGATGCAAAGGCCAGCCTGAAGATCATCCCGAATCCGGTTCCTAGTTCAATTTCCNNTGATAGACCTTGGCGGCAGGGTCCTGCATCATGTAAACCTTGGCATTCAAAATGCTGGTCCCCATATTTACTTATTAAGCAATCTTGGGAATCATTTGTCTCCCGGTTATTATATCATTGTTCTGGAACAGAACAAGCAGGTGATCGCAAGGAATCCGTTTATAGTCAGATAGTAAATAGTAACTTAACTTGCTAAAGAACCGCCTCTGTAAAAAAGGTGGTTCTTTTTTTAATAGTCAGATAATGAAATTCATTTCCCTGTGGTTATTCACGTGTATTTTTTTCCTGTATGGAGAAAGACCGCCTCCTTCCATAATGAAGTTGCCGGCTGAAATATTTCCAAACGAAGTTGGGAATCACTGGGCTTACAGATTAAAGGGATATGGTTCATCGGCAGACAGTATAGATTCTATAAACGTTGATATCATCGGTCAAATACTTCTCCCCGATGGCAGGTACGCAAAGATCTGGATCTATAGATATCCAAATGGAGTTGATACTAACTATGTGGTATCCGATGCAGAAACAATTAAAATATATTATGAATATTACAATTACTGTAATCCGTGTTCCGGGATAATGCGCCGTGAAAAATTCAAATACTGTTTTCCCCTGGATACGGGGAAATCATGGGTTACAGATGATCAATATGGAGATACCATAAAGGTGATCTCGAAATCTTCCTTAGCAGTTCCAGCCTGTACTTTCCTTAATACTTCTTTATTGATCAATCTACCAGAGAAATTTAAATTTATTGGAAATTTCCACAAAAAGGACAGCATTTGGTATACACCCTATATTGGGC
>PLCH01000064.1:1451-2540 GCA_003135585.1 Chitinophagaceae bacterium | reverse complement strand
ATGACGGCCAGAATCCATGACGGCAAACAGTGGCACGAGATTCCCTTACAAGGCCCGGACGACGCGATCGTGATGGAAGAAATGTGCTGGCGGGAGTTCAAAGACTTCTCCCCCGGCTCCGTTCTGATGGCGATTTCCAATATGAACTACGAGAAGGACAAGTATATTTACGATTTCGACCAGTTTGTGAAAGAGGCGCAGGGAAATTAATTGATAATCTTCCCTTTCGTATTGGCAAGCCTTTCGCGCCATTTTTGGAGTTCCTCCGGTGTTATTCTCACCCAATCTGTTACTTCGCCAACGATTTTTAATGGTGCGTCGGAGCGGTATGATCGCGTCAAATTGCCCGGGAATTTTTTATCGGTAACGTTCGGATCATTTTCAAAAATTCCCGTTGGTTCAACAACGTACACACGTTCAGGCCTATCGCCTTTGGCTAATGCAGCAGCCAGTCCCGCCCCATTCACCAGGGCCGTGAAATAAATGTGATTCATTTTGAGTTCAGGATGGTAATTCGAATCGCCTCCCGGGGTCAGCAGATCGCCGACATGCAAATCTGCTTTTGTCCCATGATAAAAAGGACCTTTGTCAGACAGCTCACCCCTGAACGAATCGGCCAATGCATAATTCTTTTTTGCATTCGGAAGGTCGCTTAAGTCCTCATAGCATTTGGCAATGTTGGAATAGAGGGAAGGAAAAGCGCTCTTCACACTGTCGTCATTTATTTTTAAAGCAAAGCTTAATGCTGTTTCGAACCATTGTAATTTGTCGGCAACATTTTTTTGATGCCGGGCCATATAATAAGCACCAAGAAATTTTTCAAGATCATTGATCGCTTCGTTCCAGGCTTGAAGAAATATCCTGCCTGCTTCTTCGTGTTCACCTCTTTCTTCCATGCTCATGCCCTGAAGGCAGAGTTGAACAATATGGTTTTTTGGGTTGAATTCATTGGCCATAACTCGGCAATTTTACACTGTTTTAACGCTTGCCGAAAGGAGGGCGGCGGCTTATCATAAATATGAACTACGAGAAGGAGAAGTATATTTATGATTTTGAGGTGTTTTTGGGGGAGGCGAAATAGTATTAATC
>PLCH01000064.1:0-1440 GCA_003135585.1 Chitinophagaceae bacterium | reverse complement strand
ATCTCTACCTTTATTTTTTTGGTTTTTTACTGAATGGTATAAAAATAAAAAATTGCAAAAGCAAAATCTAATTTTGACTGAAAAATTCCTTGTGCATAATATTAATAACTTTGTTGATAATCGAAAAACAGTCAAAAAATTTATTGAGGTTAAACTAAAAAAATTAATTAATATTATTAGTGAACGTACAAAAAATGATGTTNNCATTTAGACTATCTCATGATTTTGAGGCCATGATTAAGGATGCCAGGAAACAGTTTGCCCACACTGTAGACATAAATAGAGAAATGGCCAGTGGAAAACTGAATTCTCCATCCGTTCAAAATTCAGTATATGCAGATAATATTAGGGGCTTCATTGATTTTACAAATAAAGAATTGATTGAGAATAACATGGATATTTATCTTGAAGTTTTAGTCTCAGCTTTAATTTCCGTAAGATCATTAAGGAATATGGGTACCTTTCGATGGAGATTAAAATTTTCTTCTAAATTTAGTGATTTCTGTAATAAAAAAGAGCAAAAGAAATTTGATGAAGAAACATATGACCGCATAGAATCTTTTTTAAAACCACAAATTGATGATCAGATTTCTGAAATAGAAAAAGACTATAAGGATTGGCTTTTAACCTTAAATCAATAATCTGATAAGATCACACGTCACGCTTTTTCTAACTTGAAGCTAACCCGATAGGTATAAAAATCAATACCCTGTGCGACCGATAGTGCTCTTCGGATTCCAACATCATCCTCGAATGCGATTATAACTCCACGGACAGTTTGTCCCTCTTCCGCTAGTTCGTCCTTAACGTATCCCATGTATCGTTGTGTCTGTCCCACGGCAACATCACTTGCACGGCCCCTCTTTAACTCAACGACCAGTAATTCTTTCTTGTCTTTACTGATAGCTAGAATATCGATGGGTCCCGTATCGCTGGGATACTGTTGACCGACGAGTTCACCACCTTCTTCATAAATATCGTATGTTTTTCCAAGAAGCGTTTGTTTCCAATTTTGAATTAAAAATTCCTCCAAGTGTGCCTCCAATGCAAAAACGGAAGGATCTTCTATCGTTTCGTCTGTCGCAACGATACTCGGCGGACGGCTTCCCGAAATTAGATCTTCAATCTCTTCCGCATATTTGGTTATATCGCAGGAGAAGCCCGTAGATCCTGTTGAATGTTGCAGTGATTGACTCATTTGCGAGCGGGCAATCGTTGTCGGGTACCACTTTACGCTCCGACGATGTGGAAGGTTCTCGCCCTTTTTAAATTGATAGTTTGATATAATTTCTCCTACATAATAAGAACCCTTTCCATCTGGGCACAGAACAATATCCCCAATTGAATAATATTTCGCGACAGTCCATAACATCCCACAAGCAAGCCCAGCAGCAATTTTTGTTTTTTCCGGATGTTCTTTTAAAAGGACTGGAATCATCA
>PLCH01000609.1 GCA_003135585.1 Chitinophagaceae bacterium | reverse complement strand
ATATCATTGTGGTCACGGGGGGCACCCTAATTTTTATCAGAAATAACCAGGTAAACTGGAAAAAAATTATTCCTTTGGTCGCGGCAAGCGTCCCCATGGCTTTTCTTGGAGCGAAAATGAAAATCAGCCAGGATACTTTTTTTATTGTTCTGGGGGTGAGTCTTCTGGCTNNCGAATAGGGATGTTGATGCTTTGGATAAAAAAAGCAAAAATCTCATTGTAAAGAATGTTTTACTGGGCGGGGTCATTGGGTTTTTATCAGGGATGGTGGGGATCGGTGGGGGCATTTTTTTATCCCCCCTGTTAAATCTTTTGAGGTGGGACGGGCCGAAAAAAATAGCAGCAACTGCAAGTGTATTTATATTGGTGAATTCTGTTTCAGGAATTGCCGGCCAGATGGCACAATTGCCGGCTAATATAAATTATGTAAGGATCTTGGCTCTCGGCGTGGCTGTTTTTTTAGGGGGACAGCTGGGTTCAAGGACAGGGTCGGTACGTTTTAATCCCTTAACTGTCCGGCGGATTACAGCCATTCTAGTTTTTATCGCCGGAACCGAAGTGTTGTGGAAACACTTGCACCTAGTTGATTGAACCATTTGAATAAATACTTAGTTACCGTAAATGGTGCCTTTTCTAAATCGCAACGACATTCCCTCCCGTCCCGCAAAATCGGCTTTTATTTCAGCAAGAATGGAAAGTGCAATTTCTTCTGGCGTGCTGGCTCCTATATCAAGACCCGATGGAGTGAACAGGCGATTGAGATTGGATTCAGTTACTGGTAATCCCTCCTTTAAAAGATCATCGAACATTTGCTCGCCGCGTTTGCGCGAACCCAATAAACCAATGTATTTTGCTTTCGTAGATAGGGATAGTTTCAAATTATATAAATCTTTTTTATAGTCATGAGCCATGAGGATAACTGCTGTAAATTCATCTATAACGGGTTGCTGTTCATTTTTGTAATCAAACATCCTGGCAGTTTCTGCAAATAAATGCCTGGAAACTTTGTGGATATTCGTAACGACAGAAACTTCCCAGTCCAATTCTCCCGCCATCCTGATCAATGAATAAATATCCTGGCCGCCGCCATAGAGCACAAGCTGGGTAACAGGTAAAATGACTTCAATAAAGGCTTTTATTATTTGATTACCCGAATTAAAACTGATAGTTTGGGAATTTCGATTGTTGAGACAATTCTTAATTTCCCCCAGAACAGCCTCAGCAAAATCCCTGAGCGGAAAGGATTCGATAAATTGCAGTTCATCTTCATAAACGATTGTTCTACCCAATGCCAAAGGTTGCTCCAGACATTCGGTGATGGTAATTACGGCTATCGGGATTCTTGTTCCGGTTACTGTTGACAAAAGTTTTACCNNGTTCTGGTCCTGGGTATGAAGGGGGGTAAACAAAACATCTATGACCCCATTGCAACCCAGACCCACACCAATCTGGTGTGCATCGTCCTGGGTGGTGTCATAGGTAACCAGGGAAGACTGATTTTGTTGGATGGCTTTTTGGGCTCTGCGGAGTGCATCCCCTTCAAGACAACCACCGCTGATGGCGCCCGTATATGTGCCATTATCCAATACCAGCATTCTCGCACCTGCCCTGCGGTAGGAGGAACCCTCCACCCTTGCAATGGTGGCAAGTGCAGCTTTAGTTTCTGTGAAATCAATTGTATTGTAGGCTTTGATGATTGATTTAATTTCTTTCATAATCCAACGACAGGTATTACAAGTTAATGATTTTTCCCAACTCCGTCTTTCAGGAAAAGCCTGGATTTAGATGGGAAGTACCTGAAGAAGAACCGACAATTTTTCTGGAACCTCCTGGCTTGGCTTTGCTCTCCCGGGTGCTTTTTCTTGGGATGAGCCGGCTCAAACTCCTGGGAAAATAATTTTTTCACCAATGGAGACCAAAAACTTCCAGTCATCAGTTTGTGGAATCGAGGCGGTAAACAATCTTCTTTTGAATAAATTTATTTTAGGGTGGCAGCGACTTTCTGACGGATGAAAATCTGCAAGTAAATATTGATTTACAGAGTAAATCTGAATTATACTATTTTTGTCTGGTTTAATGTTGTTATATGGGTGAAGTTATTGTTGAATTAAAGCATGTGAATATATACCAGGGGACCAATCTCATTCTCCAGGATGTAAATCTTTCAGTTGATAAGGGGGAATTTGTGTATCTGGTCGGAAAAACCGGCACAGGCAAATCAAGTTTGCTCAAGACGATTTATGGGGATCTTAAACTAAAGGAAGGTGAAGGCACGGTGGTTGGTTTTAATTTAAAGGAAATGGATTGGAAAAAATTACCTTACCTGCGGAGGAATCTGGGGGTAGTCTTCCAGGATTTTCAATTATTGACCGACCGCAATATTAATGACAATCTCAAATTTGTACTGAAAGCTACCGGATGGAAAGATGAAAAATTGATGGATGAAAAAATTTCCGATGTGCTTGATAAAGTGGGTCTGAAATCAAAAGGCTTCAAGATGCCTTTTGAAATGAGTGGGGGGGAACAGCAAAGGGTTGATATTGCGCGGGCATTGTTGAATTCACCAAAATTAATTCTTGCTGATGAGCCTACCGGAAACCTCGATCCGGAAACATCGGATGAAATAATGCAGTTATTGATCCAGATAGCCAGAGATTACAGAACGACAGTGATCATGGCAAGCCACGACTACAGGGTGGTAAATAAGTTTTCCGCGCGCATGCTCCGGACAGAAAAAGGAAAGGTAATGGACAACGCTACCATATCCATTGAATAAGCTTCTCCGCATTTTGCATGTTATTATATCGGTCGCCCAGCAGGCTCTCCCTTCGCCCGATTTCTTCTGTGGAAATGGGTTGGTGATACATGGTTGAAATGATCTTCTTGAATGACCCGGCAGTTGAACCAATATGACAAACGCTGTCCAGCCCCGTGTTTCTGACGGCTTCTTCATTTACTACACAATGTCTCCCGTTGTAAAGGGCGTTCAGTAGTTTTAATTTTATTCCGGTGCAATTAAAAGACGGCAGGATATGAAGCTGGGCCTTTCCGATAATGTCCTGCATTTCCTGTTCAGAAGGACTGGCAACCAGGCAGGTATGTTGGTGATGGTGTACCACCCTCTCCAGATAGGCCGAAGGTTTTTTACCCGCAATCACAAATGGGAAGGATAGATCATTGAATACATTTTTCAACAGCCAAATGACCGCCCTTTCATTTTCTGGTACGGAAAGATTACCATGATACAAACAATAACAGCCTTCCCCGGGTTTGGCGGTAACCTTTTGAAAGGGAAAAAAAACGGGCAGGTATTCGATGTTTTCGGCCCCAAATTCATTCAGGTAATAGGCTGCATCCCCTTCAACCATTGCAACAATAAAAGCCTTATTGGCAATACTTTTTTCATAACGGTAAAGTATTTTGCTTTCAAGGAAGAAATAAATTTTTTTGAGCAGAGAGGCAGTTGACCTATTCAATTGACGATAATAGATGCATTCCACATTGTGTAAACGCAAAATAATTTTTCGTTTATTGAATCTGCTGTCATTTAACAAATAAGTACAATGGACCCCTTCCAAAAGGATCGGGTAATCGTCTTTTAGCAAATTTTCAGGCAATTCTTTGTTTGAACGGGAACATACGATGTAAGGAAGTTTGATTGAAAATCCTTTGTGTCCCTTGTTACGCTGATAATAATTTACGGTTACACAATATTTGTCTAATTCGGGTTGTTTTCCCCGCCCATACTCAAAACAGTGAAGATGGATTTTTATTCCCAACTGGTGAAGCGATTGAATCTTGCAAAAAGGATCAAAGATGCCACCATAATCCAGCGGATAAGGAGTATCCAGGCAAACGATATGTAGGTGTTTCTCCACCGGTTATTCAAATACTTTTTTATAAAACAGGATTAATTTCTTTTCCTCTGCCTGCCAATTATATACCTCTCTTGCCAGATAGCATCCGGCCTTTAATTCGTTGTATAAAACAGCGTTGTTTAGCAATTTGTTTAATTCTGCAGCAATGCTTTCAGGGCTTAGATCATCAACCAATAAGGCCACTTTGAATTCATCGGTGATCTGTCGGTAAGCCGGGTAATTTACACATACTTGCGGAACAACTGCATGTATATAATCAAAGAAGCGGTTTGCCAATGAATAATAGTTGCTTTTCCCTTCCTTTTCAAATAATGTTACTCCGATCGTGGCATGACGCGTATAGCTGAGGAGATCCGCAGGGGGCAATGCCCCCTTGAAAAGGACTTTTTTTTCCAATTCGTTTTGCTTCACCAAGTCCTCAGCCTTTTTTATGAAATTTCANNATATCAAGTTCAGAGATAAGGGGGGTATTGCGAATCACAACATAGTCAACTGCGTACATTTTTCTGAACTCATCAGCTATGGGCTGGCTGACAGTATAACCCAGCCTGAAGGCCGGGACCGCAGCTCTCTCTATTATTTTCCAGCATTTGTGAATGAAAGGCCGACTAACAATTTCCTTCATTTCACAGAACAATTCATGTGCGTCATAGACCCGGGGTATTTTTTTCAATTTGGAAACCAATAAGCAGGGCAGGATAGTATCCAGGTCAATACAACAGATCGCATCCATGTTTTGAAAAGCAAGAAAAAAGAAGAGCCGGATGTTATATTCAAAATAAAAAAGTTTCCCTTTCCGGAACCAGCCATTCAACCGGATCTGCCGGTAAGGTTGGACAAGAAGCGGGATGGATGTTTTTGATTTTCTGCCTACCAAGGTTACCGCAAATCCGGCTTTTGAAAGGGTTCCGCAAATCCTGGCCATTCTTTGGTCGTAAACCAGCTCATTGGTAACCGAAAAGTAGATTTTTTTCAATGGTTCAGTTTTTGATGGAAGGTCCGGTCCAATTTATCCTGTTTAAACGGGATTTGTCTTATAAAAATTTCAAATTTCAGATATTTTCCTCTACCTTTGCCGCCTAAAATTATCAGGATATTGTCCTGATGTTTTTTTAAATTTTTTGAGATGCCTTATTTGACAAAAGAGAAAAAAGCAAAATTTTTTACAGATTTTGGGGGAAAAGCTGCCAATACCGGTTCTACAGAGGGTCAGGTTGCTCTGCTGACTGAGCGAATCAATCGTATTTCCGAACACCTGCAAGCAAACAAGAAAGATTTTTCTACCCATCGGGGCCTAATGCAATTGGTAGGGAAAAGAAAGCGCCTCCTGACTTATCTTGGTAGGTATAACCTGCAAGGCTACCGTCAATTGATCGAAAAACTCGGACTTAGAAAATAACTAACTATGGGTATATAAGAACTGTTCCCAACTGTCTTCTCGGTTGGGAATAGTTTTTTTGTCCCTCAAAAAGTTAGCACAACAATTCATTCATTATAAACCGGATTTGGCTTATTTATCTGTTCCAATACCGGTTTCCGTCATTCTAAAAAGAAAATTATTATATGCTTTCACAACCAATCAGTGTAACATTTGATGTAGGCGGTGGCCGGTTGGTCACCATAGAAACTGGGAAATTAGCCAGGCAGGCTGATGGCGCAGTTACAGTAAGGCAAGGAAATTGTATTTTATTGGCGACCGTAGTAGCGAACAAAGAACCNNGTCAGGATTTTTTTCCGCTTTCGGTGGATTATCAGGAAAAATTTGCCGCTGCCGGTAGGATTCCCGGTTCGTTTTTTAAAAGAGAGGCAAGGCTTAATGATTACGAAATATTGACCAGCCGCCTGATCGACCGGGCCCTAAGGCCACTATTCCCAGAAGACTATCTTTGTGAAGTACAAGTACTTGTAAGTCTTATTTCAAGTGATGCTGAAGTTATGCCAGACGCACTGGCCTGCCTTGCCGCTTCTGCGGCATTAGCCATATCGGATATTCCTGTCAAGGAAATTATCAGCGAAGTAAGGATCGCCCGGGTGGAAGGACAACTTTTAGTCAATCCGGGCAGAGCAGAATTGGAAAAAGCCAATATGGAGTTTATGATTGCTGCTACCGATAAGAATCTGATGATGGTGGAAGGGGAGTCGGCTGAGTGCAGTGAAGAAGACCTTGTGAAGGCTTTGGAACTGGCGCATAATGCAATTCGTATTCAAATAAAAGCCCAGGAAGAATTAAGGACTAAAGCGGGAGTAACTGCTAAAAGGGATTACAAAAAGCCGGAACAAAATGAAGAATTGCAACAAAAGGTAGTTGCTTTTGCAAAAGATAAGATTTACCAGATATCAAGAAAAGGTTCAACCAAGAATGAACGAAGCGACGCCTTTACGCTCTTAAAGGATGAATTAATAACCAGTCTCGGCGAGGATGCAACGGATGCTACAAAAAAATTAGCTAAGAAATATTATGCCGACCTCCAATGGGAAGTAGTCAGAAATATGATCGTAGATGATCGAATCCGCCTGGATGGTCGTAAACTGGATGAAGTCAGGTCCTTGTCTATGGAAGTGGATACCCTCCCGACTCCACATGGATCAGCATTGTTTACCAGAGGTGAAACTCAATCACTTACAACTGTTACATTCGGAACTCCTTTAGATGAATTATTGGTCGAGAGTGCCGCGAAATCAGTGGATTCAAAATTCTTTTTGCATTATAATTTTCCCCCATTCAGTACAGGGGAAGTAAAAATGATGAGAGGACAGAGCCGTCGCGAGGTGGGACATGGACAGCTCGCCATGCGTTCATTGAGACAACTGATGCCTGGAAAAGACTATGCTTATACGGTTCGTATTGTGAGTGATATCCTTGAATCAAATGGTTCTTCTTCCATGGCAACCGTTTGTGCGGGATCTCTGGCGCTGATGGATGCCGGGGTTCCTTTTCCGAATNNGGGTGGCAATGGGTCTGATCACAAGGCCTGCCGATGGCAAATATGCTGTATTAACGGATATCTTGGGAGACGAAGATCATTTGGGTGATATGGATTTTAAAGTAACGGGTACGCGTGAAGGTATTTGCGGGGTACAGATGGATATCAAGGTGGACGGATTGAAGATGGAAACAATGAGGGAAGCATTGGAGCAGGCCCGCAAAGGCCGTCTATTTATCCTGGACGCAATGTATGCCTGCATCCCTGCCGCCAGACAGGAAGTTAAGCCACACGCGCCCAGAATGGAAAAATTATTTATTGATAAGGAATTTATAGGTGCTGTCATAGGGCCGCAAGGAAAAGTGATACAGGAAATTCAAAGAGAAACCGCTACTACCATAAATATTGAGGAAGTAGGCAATTTTGGTGAAGTGAGTGTTTTCAGCCCGGCAAAGGAAGGATTAGAAAAAGCCGTTGCATGGATCAAAGGAATTGTTTCGGTACCCGAAGTTGGATCTGTTTATGAATCAAAAGTCAAATCGGTTATGCCTTACGGAGCTTTTGTAGAATTCCTTCCGGGGAAGCAGGGATTACTTCATATCAGTGAGGTAAGCTGGAAACGACTGGAAACGATGGACGGTGTTTTGAAGGAAGGGGATACGGTAAAGGTCAAACTGATTGGTGTTGACCAAAAGACGGGTAAATTCAAGTTGAGCAGGAAAGTTTTAATGCCAAAACCGGAAGGCAGGCCCTTGAATCAGACGCAGGATTCTCAGGAATAATCAGAATATCTGATTTAATCAATATCGAGGTTTGTGACAGCTGTCGCAGACCTTTTCTGTTCAAATGGGGAATTATATTCATATAACAAATTCGCTGGGTAAACCGGAACAAGCTGGTATCCTGATGCAAAAAAATATTGATTTTGGAGCTTTTTTTGGACCAGTTCCTGCACTTGTCATGATACACTTACCACGCTTCAAAACCTTGATTCCAGAGGGCAACATTTGTTAAAATGAGGCGTTTTATTGTTGGCAATTAGCCGGGCTAAAGATTTTTACGAGATTGTCTTCGAAGCTGCCAAATTCAATTTCCGTCGTGTTTTGAAGCTTTTGTAAAAAAAGCGGAGAAGTCCCCGGATTTATCAAATTTTAATATCGCAAACAATCGACAATAAGACAAGAATTAAGCGTTTTTGTTTATTTTTGATGCCCAACTACAACCATTTTTGATGAGGGAAGTTCTGTTCATATTCTTAGCGTACCTGATCGGTTCAATACCCTCTGCCCTATGGGTAAGTAAGTATTTTTTTGGCATTGATATTCGTGAATATGGAAGTGGCAATTCAGGGGCAACCAATACTTTTCGGGTTTTGGGATCAAAATGGGGAACCATTGTAATGATCGTTGATGTCTTGAAGGGAGTTGCAGCAACCAGCCTTTATGTTCTGGTACCTTATTATTTGCACGATGAATGGGACCGGACCAATTTTATGGTGGGTCTGGGCCTCGCCGCCGTCGTGGGTCATATCTTTCCTATTTGGGCTGATTTTAGAGGTGGCAAGGGGGTGGCAACCCTATTTGGGATGATTTTGGCCATTCAGCCTCTGGTAGCAGTTTGTTGCGTCGGAGTTTTCCTTCTGGTCTTATATCTCACTCGTTTTGTTTCCTTAAGTTCTATTTTAGCAAGCGTTGCATTTGCTGTTCTGATCCTTTTTATTTTTAATGAAAAAGAACCTCTCTACCGAGCATTTGCCATAGCTGTAGCCCTGTTGGTTATTCTCACCCACCAAAAAAATATAAGCCGTTTATTGCGGGGTAGCGAGAGCAAAGTACCTATCCTCAAATATCGCGATAAAAAGCGCCAGCGCCGTTTTACGGATAAAATGTGAGCCAAAGCCAATAAGGAACCTNNCAGTTTCATGTTTTAACTTTGTTATCCCGCACCAACTTGATTCATATCAATTAACAAAAAATTCATCACATGTTACAAACTTTGTTGGAAAAGCTCCAGCTAAAAGATGAAAAAAATATTTTAATACAGGGATTGCCATCCTCCATTGAAAAGCAGTTCGCCAAACTTGCTTTTGCGAAGAACCTGACTCCACTTTTAAAGACTAGAAAAATAGATTTTGCATTAGTGTTTGCAGTAAATGAAACTCAATTGTCCGGCATTATTAACGAGGTTTTACCTTCCTTGCATGAGAGGGGGAAATTGTGGGTTGCCTATCCAAAAACAACATCTAAGATTGCCACCACCTTAAACAGGGACTGCAACTGGTCATGTATAACCCGTTCCGGGTACGAAGGTGTCAGGCAGATTGCACTGGACCATGTTTGGACTGCGCTGAGATTTAAGAAATCGGAACATATTTCATCCCTGAGCAGGGCTTCTGCCAATGGGGGAAGGCCAGCAGCCATTGAAGGTGTTGATTACGAAAACAGGATTATCGCTCCTCCCGAGGATTTTACAAAGGAATTGAAACGCAGTAAGGTTGCTTCTCATTTTTTTGATAAACTTTCATTCTCCAATAAAAAAGAGTATGTGGTTTGGATAACGAATGCAAAAAGAGTAGAGACGAGGTCTCGAAGACTGGAAGCGGCCATAGACAAACTCATTGCTGGCAAGAGAAATCCAAGTGAGGTTTAGTTCATAGATAAGTCAAGCCCTTTATGCCGGTATTCAATAAGCAGAATCTTCTTTCCGAATTAATGGACAGAACAGATCTAATCAACTCTAATACAAGAGTTTTTTTTCGGCTTAGTAATGAACAACTTAACAGCAGGCTGGCTCCGGATCAATGGAGTATTGCGGAAATTTT
>PLCH01000525.1 GCA_003135585.1 Chitinophagaceae bacterium | reverse complement strand
GCTTTGATGGATCTATTAACAGCCAAAGCAGGCTGCCTGCAAGCATGATAAAAGAAAGTACAAGAATCGGGTAATTGAAATTATGTGCGGCGTCAGCCATTTTACCAAAGAAAATGGCCAGCGAAAAAGCTCCCATTTGTCCTGAAAAATTCATGGCACCCGTAACGGTGCCGGCGTTGTTGCGTCCTATATCAGAGCAAACAGCATAGCAAACCATTATTCCAAATGAAAAGAAACCGTTGGCAGCGATAAGGCAATATGCCGACCAGCTATTCCGGGTCAACAGGCCTGCCAAAAGAACCAATATGCCGCAGATCCCCATGCCAAACATTCCAACAAACCGTCTTCCAAATCGCAATCCTATTCTCTTTACCAGGACGTCCCCCGCATACCCTCCTGCAAAAAAACCAGCAATTCCGGCTACAAACAAGGTTGAAGTAATGGCTTTCATTTGATTTTCAGAAAAATGTCTCCCCTCCTGCAGGTACAGGGGCATCCAGGCAACAAAAAAATAATTCATCGCCTGGCAACAAAAATACAAAAGCATGAGTGCCCAAAGGTTGCGGTTTTTAAAGATGTATTTTAGCGAAATCAGATGCTGCTCCCTGCTGTACCGACGATTGTTTTCTATTAATTGCAGTTCTTCAGAAGAAATATGTTTCATTTCGGAAGGAAAATTCCTGAACCATAAAAAACAAACCAATACCCAGGCCATCCCAACGGCACCATTCACAAAAAAAGGCATTCTCCATCCGAAAGAAGAAGCCAGTGGGATGATGATCAGAGGCGCAATGGCTGATCCAATCTGTGAACCAATACCTAACCATATTAAGGACCGGCCTGTTTCATTGGCGGGGAACCATCTGGATACAACAATCAGGCTATTGGGGTAGGTCCCAGATTCTCCGACTCCAAAAAGAAACCGGATGATCACCAGTGACAGAATCCCGGTTGCTGCCCCTGTTAGCATGGTGAATAAGGACCATCCTATCACGATTCGGATAAAAACTGCACGCGGCCCGATTCGATCGCCCAATATCCCTGAGGGTATCTCAAATAACGCGTACGCCAATGCAAAGGAAGCCAGGACCCAACCAAACTGTTCATTGCTGAGACCCAGATCAGATTTTAACCTCACCCCGACCAGGGAAATACAAATGCGGTCAAGGTAGGTCAGGGTCGTCAGGGAACAGAGCAACACAAGTAACCGATACCGGTATGGAACAGTTTTTCCCATTACATATTTTCCACAAATTGCAAAAGATTGGGCATTTTGCCTTACCAGATGGAAAATATTAACCACAGAATGTCTTTGAACCAAAACAATTAAGCCATTCGATGTTTGAATAGAAGGTCCTTCCACGTAATTGTAGTATCCTTGGTTAACTATGCCAGGATGAAAAGCTGCAAATCATGCAAATAAGTGGAAAGACGGACCCCCCGCCATACCATTGGTTGAAAATGAAGTGTTTACTACCAAACTAACCCGAGGCATTAAGGTATTATTACTAACCCTATGCCTAAAAAATAAAATCAATAAATTGTGAATCCAGGAGATTCTTCCTTACATTGCAAAAAAAATGGCCTCCTGTGGAAACAGGTGGCCTCTAACGATTGCTTGCCATATGAAAAACTTAAATATTATTCTTTGCGCTGTTAATACAGCTTTCTGATCAAATGAGCCTCTAACGATTTTCCCTTAACGATTGCCTGCTGTATGAAAAACTCATTCTCTATAGCAAATGTAATATGAGTTTCAATACCATTCGAAACATATTACAGTGGATTTAATGATCCCAAATACGGGAAGTTATTACTGAAATCCTTTACTGTATTGCATTTCAGTAATTTTTTTTACTTATGTCCAACCGTTTTTCTGATATACTATTTCAACTGATACACTCCCTGGAGAAGTCCGAAAAAAGGCATTTTAAGCTGTATATCAAAAGAAGTTCCACCAAGGAAGACCTGAAAATTGTTCAATTATTTGACGCTCTGGGTAAATTGGATGAGTATGATGAAAAACTCCTGTTAAAAAAACTGCCTGGCATTGAAAAGAGGCAGCTTTACAATCTAAAAACACATTTATACAAGCAAATTCTGGCAAGTCTGCGTTTATTAAAAAGCGCTGATAGCATTGATCTTCAACTAAATGAGCAATTTGATTACGCCCATATATTGTATAAAAAAGGATTGTTTTTACAAAGCCTGAAAATTCTGGACAGGGCAAAAGAAACTGCAAAAAACAACCAAAAATTCAATTTCTTAGTACAAGTCATAGCACTGGAGAAGAGAATTGAAACACTCCACATCACCCGCAGCATGCAGGATCGTGCAGAAAAGCTTTCTGCTGAAGCAAATGAAGTAAATACCCATATTGACATGGTAGTTAGACTGTCGAATCTAGCCCTGCAATTGTACAGCTGGTATATAAAGAATGGCCATGCTAGAAATGAAAGAGATGAGCTGGGTGTAAAGCAATTCTTAAAAGACAACCTTCCTGCGGATGCCTGGGAGCAAACCGGGTTTTATGAGAGATTGTACCTCTATCAAAGCTATAGCATGTATGCTTTCATCCGGCAGGATTTTTTGATGTATTACCGTTATTCGCAAAAATGGATTGATCTTTTCGCTGAGCAGCCGTTAATGATTCGTGTCGAGACCGGACACTATATAAAGGGGTTGCATAATTTACTAAATGCGCATTTTGACTTAAGAAATTACCGGAAATTTGAATCTACTCTGAAGCAATTGGAATTGTTTTCACAAACGCAACGGGTTATCCAGCACGATAATTTCCGGATTCAGGCATTCATTTACGTAAGCAGTGCAAAAATTAACCGGCATTTTATGTTGGGAACCTTTAAAGAAGGTCTGCGCCTGGTTAAGGATATCGAAAATAAATTAGCTGAAAATGCGCTATTCCTGGATAGTCACCGCGTGATGGTTTTTACCTATAAAATTGCCAACTTATATTTTGGAAGCGGGGATTACGCAACCTGTATCGATTATCTCCAGCGGATCATTAACGATCATATTGACCTTAGATATGATCTTCAATGTTACGCACGCTTACTCCACCTGATGGCACACTATGAACTGGGAAATTATGAATTGATGGAATCACTTACCAGGTCGGTGTATCGATTTATGGCTAAAATGGAAAATTTTACAATTGTAGAGGAAGAAATGTTCAAATTTTTGCGCAATTCCTTTCGCTTGCCAAGACATCAGTGGAAACCTGAATTGGAGAGGTTCCTGCAAAAAATAAAAAAGTTTGAAACGAGTCGTTTTGAAACTAGGGCATTTGCTTACCTGGACATTATTTCCTGGGTGGAAAGCAAAGTGTATGGAAAATCACTTAGTGAAATCATCAGGGAAAAATATGTGATCCATTCCAAAAGAATGCTTAAACAACATTTGGAAAATAAATTATGAGCCCAGGAGCTGGGCTGCAGCCGAGTCCAGGTAAATGCTCAAACCCTCATGATGGCGCAATAAGGAAGCGGGTATCCCCGCACTTATCTCTCCTTCAATCACTTTTTTCACAATTCCCGCTTTCTTGCTACCGTTTACCAAAAGGTAAATATATTTTGATGCAAGAATATTCGCTATTCCAAGGGTCAGACCCAGCGTCAATGCTTTCTTTTCGGTAAAATATTTTTGCCCGACTTTTTGTGTTTCCGGGTCAATGGCCGCAATATGTGTTCCCAGAGACGGAACTGTATTAGGCTCATTCATTCCAACGTGCCCGTTCATTCCAAGTCCTACAATGGCTAAGTCAATCCCACCCCGAGTTTGGATATATTGCTCGACGCGTTCACATTCAAGATCAAGATTCTTTTCCCTGCCATTAAAAAAACAAACATCTTCCTCCATAACCTGCAAGGGTCTGAACAATTGATTGTCGAGGTGAAATTTACAACTACCCTCATCTTTTTCGTTCATACCAACCCATTCATCCAAACCCACAAAGGACCAGCCAGTCAGGGGAAGATTATCTTGCTGTTTTCGAATAACCAGTTCTTTGTAAAGACCGGCCGGCGTATCACCAGAAGCAGGGCAAATCAAAGGGAATTCAATCCCCTGAATAGCATCAAGTAAATCACTGCAAGCCTTTCTTGACATCCCCTCATAGGTGTCAGAAACAAATATTTTCATTTTAGAGACTATTTTAGTTACAAATAAAGGGCCTTTTATAATATCTACTGATTAGAAAGGATTTTTTTTGGTAAAAATAAAAATTATTCATTCGAAATATCAAATCACTTAATTTTAATGTCTGTTCAATGTTGCAGTTATAAACTAATGAGCTGCTTTTTCCCAAATTGCGATAATTTATTTTTAAACCAAAACCGTTATGACGCAATCTCCCCCGACCCAACGTCTTTATTCCCTGGATGCCCTTCGAGGATTTGATATGTTTTGGATCATGGGTGCGGAAGAAATCTTTCACGGATTTGCCAAAGCTACAGGTTCCCCCTTTTGGCAAACCCTGTCCAATCAATTTACTCATCCGGCCTGGAATGGTTTTCATTTTTATGATTTAATTTTCCCGCTTTTCCTATTCCTGGCAGGGGTTGCCACTCCCTATTCTGTGGGACGGGATTTGGAAAAAGGCCGGAGCAGACAGCAATTATTGGCTC
>PLCH01000066.1 GCA_003135585.1 Chitinophagaceae bacterium | reverse complement strand
ATTTGAATGAATCCGTGAATATATTTCCGGAAGGAAATGACTTTATTACAATCTTAAAAAATGCCGGTTATTCGCATACCTACCTCAAACCGCTTAGTAAGGGTATTTGTACAATTTATTGCGGTTTCAAATAAAATCAAAATCCTTGTTATAAAATTGAAATGCTGCAATTATTCTAATTTTTGGCCGTTAATTTGGTTTAAATGCCCTGGAGCGCATACTTATTAATAAGGTAACTGGTGTCCGGGATTTGGTTAAACCACCCTAAAATATTGATTTTTAATACATTATGAATTTATTTTTATTTCCGTGTCGATTAAAAAAGGTCAGGACCCGGTTTCTGGGCATTTGCGGGGTGATGGCAATAGCATCCAGTGCATTTTCTCAAAGAGATTTATTGAATCTGCCGGATCATGATGATAAATTTTATCATCTGGGTATTGCACTTATTTATAACAATTCTCATTTCCAGGTCAGCGCCCATCCCCAGTTCCTGCAAAGTGACAGCGTATTGTCCATCAATCCGGTAAACACCGGTGGCTTTGGTTTGGCAGGAATGCATACCTTCCGTCTAAGTCCTCATTTTGAATTCCGGGTCGTTTTTCCGCAACTCATGTTCTCCTATAAAAACCTTACCTATAATGTCAAATATCCGTCCCNNAACAATAGCTACCAAACAGGTGGAGTCTATTTTGCTGGGTTTCCCGGTACAAATTAAATTTCTATCGGACCGTATTAATAATTTCAGGGTGTATATGTTAGGTGGCTTTAATTACCAATATGACCTCGCTTCTAATGCTAGTGCCAGAAAAGCCGACGACCTTGTTAAACTGAAACCATACGATTTCAGTATTGAAGCCGGGATTGGTTTTCAGTTCTTTTTCCCTGTATTTATTCTATCTCCAGAGCTTAAGATCAGCAACGGCCTGATAAACGTCCACAGCAGGGATCCAAACCTGATTTACTCCAACACCATTGATAAACTAAATTCAAGGATGATTGTGTTTTCGCTGATTTTTGAAGGGTAATTTTTCGTTTCTTCAATAATCATATTGTCTCCTGAACATATTCAGTCTGATTCCTGCCGTAAACATAGTCGAGCTGGAAGTGGTCGGTATGATATCATGAATGGTATAGGTTCTGTGCATTGCTGAAAGTTCAAGAAATAAATTTTCCTTTATCTCATATGAAGCAGCCGCGTATGCATTAAGGCAGGTAGCAGGTATTCCTGAACCTATTTTGAATCCATATTCCCTGGGGCGGGTATCATAACTCAAAAAAATCNNCTTCCAGGTTCAATTTATAAAACGGCTGATAACGGCCAATGGCGATGAATTCAGAGAAATTAGCACCCAGCGGATGCGCCAATGGCTGGTTGTAATGAGAATAATTTGAAACCGTGTCGTTATGGGAATAGGTATAGGGTCTGACCAGGTTGGTTTCTATCTGCAAATCGAGGTTTTTGACATTGAAAATGTCAATATATTTAAAGCCCAACTGTAAACCCTGTTTATTACCCCACCATCCCCTCGAATAATGAAGGATTTGATTAAAGACAAATTCATTAATAAGAAATTGTCCGTAAAACTGGGTGCTATGGCCGATATTGGCTTTAAAATCAATTCCAGCCGTGGTCTTATCAGGGCTGCCATTTTGTTGCTGTGCAGAAACAAGGAATATGACTGGGTTAAGGTAAGAGAAATCAAAATAATCTGCCCGGCTGAAAACAACGTTTTCATATAAGCCCAAGTTCAACCATTTGGCAGCATTGTAACTAAGATGATGAACAACCGCATATTTTTTTGGGTACTGGTAATCTGTAATTCTGGCATACTGACTGATCAGTTCCATGAAAATATTTTGGTAATTAAGTTTCCAAATTCGGGTATTGATTTTCAAAAAAAGATAAGGAGCAGAATAATCACTGAGGAATAGGCTGCGGTAGCCGTTTCCGATAAAATTCTTGTCATACCCAAACTGAATATCAAAATATTTCCAGACATTAAAATAAATGGCTCCCCTTGCGTCAAAATAATCAAAAGCCGTATTTTTAAACGGTTTGTAATAACCAGCCCCCGGAACTGCTGAAAATTGAGCAACCCTGTCCTGAAAAAATCGCGGACCCCTCTCCTGGTTATCGGTCAAATACGTAGAAAACCCCAGGCGGTTTCCAATCATTCCGCGCATGGTAAACCCCTTTGAGTTAAGGAAAACCCTTTCCTTATTTCCCGTTTCATAAGATTGTTGTTCCTGCAAGACCGGATCAAATGCCAGGAAAAAATCTTTTTCATTCACTTTAAAAAAATTAGCCTTTGTTTCATACAATGCACCAAGAAATGGCTTTTTACTTTTAAAACTATCCTGGTTGCCTGTAACCCATTCGCTGTTGCTCATCAGAAGGTCGTTCAGACTATATTGATCGATCTTTGAAAGGCGATAATAATAATCATACGGATAATATTTGTGTAAAGAATCGGCCATCTCGGCAATCCGGACTGCCACTTTCCGGCTAAGCGGCTTTGGGGTAAAAACATTCAATTCAGGATTTATCTGCAAAAGTATTTCCATCCTTTCAAGGAAATGATCTGATTTGGAACCCTGAGGTAAAAAAGTGGATTGTGAAAAACCGGAAACAGGCAAAAGGAAAATAATCGAGCGTCTTACAAGGGTTTTTATAAATTGCGTCATGATAGCGTTTTAGCGNNTGCAGCAGATATTTTGATCAAGAATGCAAGAATAGATAAGATTGATCGTAACATTCAACCCGACATTTTGGTGAAGGAAATAAATGGTGAAGGGAAACATTTGTTGCCGGGAATCATCGATGACCAGGTACATTTCAGAGAGCCGGGTTTAACCCATAAGGCTACCATTTATTCCGAAGCCAGAGCGGCTGTGGCTGGAGGTGTAACTTCTTTTATGGAAATGCCGAATACGCTTCCGCCGGCATTCACACAGGAATTATTGGAACAGAAATACGAAATCGGTGCTCACAGCTCTCTCGCCAATTATTCTTTTTATATGGGAGTTTCGAACGAAAATTCGGAGGAGGTTCTGAAGACAAATCATAAAAAGAATGAGGTTTGCGGCATAAAAATCTTTATGGGTTCCTCCACGGGAAATCTGTTGGTTGATAATTACCTGACACTGGCCNNCTGGATAGACTTTTCAAGGAATCGGAATTGTTAATTGCAACCCATTGTGAAGATGAGAAGATTATCAAACAGAACCTCGAGAAAATCAAGCAGGAGAAACGGACTTTGATGGCAGCAGATCATCCAATCATACGGGATGAAGCAGCTTGTTTTGAATCTTCATTAAAAGCCGTACAATTGGCAAAAAAATATGGAAGCAGGTTGCACATATTCCATCTTTCTACAGAAAAGGAAATGCAGCTTTTTACCAACCTGATTCCATTGGGAGAAAAGAGGATCACGGCGGAGGTATGTGTACATCACCTGCATTTTTCCAGCGATGATTATGGAAAATTGGGAAACCTGATAAAATGTAATCCCGCTATCAAATCCCCGGCAAACAGGGAAGCCTTATGGAAAGCCCTGTTGGATGATCGTTTGGATCTTATCGCAACCGATCATGCACCTCATACCCTCCAGGAAAAAGGATTTAAAAGAAATGAGAAAGGTAACCTAGTTCCACTCCCAACGGAAAAGGTGGAAGGACTTTATGAAAATGCACATGCTGGCCTGCCCCTGGTGCAACACTCCCTGTTATTAATGCTGCATTACATGAAAACGGGCAAAATCAGCTTGGAAAAGGTAGTAGAAAAAATGAGCCATGCGGTGGCAACCTGTTTCAAACTGGCAGACAGGGGTTATATCCGTGAAGGATATTTTGCGGATTTATTGATTGCTGACCTTGGCCGGTCTACGAGTGTTTCCAAAGAAAATATCCTTTTTAAATGTGGCTGGAGCCCGCTTGAAAACTCCGGTTTTCCGGCTGCCATCTCGCATACTTTTGTAAACGGGCACCTGGTTTATGGAAATGGGTCATTCGATGAATCTCAATGGGGGCAAAGACTATTATTTAACAGGTCATAAATTCCCTTTAAGACTGACGGCTCAAAAGGAAAGAAGGGAAAAGCTCTGGAATGTATATGGATATTGATAAAACTACCTACGAGGATCTTTCCATCTTCAACAAAGAAGAAGAATTTTCCATTTTTCAAAAATTGAATTTTACCGCCACCAATGAAGGCCGAGCCCGTTTATCGGAGTATTTCAATCATCCTTTCAGCGATAGGGAACATATTACGGGAACACAAAAGATACTCTCCCTCATTTTACAAAAGGCGGACGAGTGGCCACAGACAATCACCAACGGAACTTTAATGGTTATCGAAAAATTTTATGAAACCTCCATCGATGAAATTCCGGAGAAGCGCTTAATGAATGCCATTTCCTATAAATTATTCCATGGGCCGGACTTTTCCCTCGTAAGATATTCACTTTTACATTTTGCAGATTTTGTACGCGGAATGTATAAGTTGATAAAAATTTTTGACACCGATGAATGTCCCGAGTTGTTACGTTCTTTTCTAAGAAGGGCTAAAACCCTGATGGATCATGAAGTCATCCAAACCTTCCAAAAGACAGAACCCCGTGTCAAGCTTTCCATTCTCCAAACTGTCTATTATGGAAATCATGCCCGCTACCGGTTTAAAAATGCTGTATTGGAGCTTATCAATATTTATGGAAGGCTTGACGCCTGGTATTCCATGGCCATGGCGACAAAAAAATACCAATTTTCATTTCCCGTTTTCCTGGACCTGCCCCAGCCAAATATTGATGCTGTCTCACTTTACCATATNNGTCCTATGATGTGCAATTGAATCAGCAAAGCAATTTCCTTTTTCTTACCGGCGCTAATATGGCAGGCAAAAGCACTTTTATAAAAGCCGTGGGCACCAGTGTTTATCTGGCACATCTTGGAATGGGCGTGCCAGCGAAAGAAATGCGCTTAACCTTGTTTGACGGTATTCTGAGCAATATCAATGTGGTGGATAATATTGTTAAGGGAGAAAGTTACTTCTTTAACGAAGTGCAGCGCATAAAAAAAACAATCTTAAAGATCAATAACAATGGGAATTGGCTGGTTTTAATAGATGAACTTTTCAAAGGTACCAATGTCGAAGATTCGATGAAATGTTCCTCCACGGTGATCAAGGGCCTCATCAAGATGAAAAGTTCCTTATTTATTCTGTCTACCCATCTCTATGAAATCGGAGATGAATTAAAAAAATATCCAAATATTGCATTCAAATATTTTGAAACAACCGTGAAAGATGATCAACTTGAATTCAGTTATCAATTAAAAGAAGGTATCAGTAATGACAGGCTGGGTTATCTGATATTAAAGAGAGAGAAGGTAGTGGAGATGCTGGAAAACTTGTAATTTTGAGTATGAGGGAAAAACTGCTTCTACCGGCAGGACTGTTTCTGCTGTTTGCCATTGAGATCCTTCGTGTCTATTTTATAATGCCCTTCCCGGGAAGCCAACATTCTGACAGTATCGGGATTGCCTATTTCCTTAACAACAATATCATCCTTTTTAGATTTGTTGCCCTGGCACTTGTCCTGCCGCCTTTCCTTTATGTTATCCGAAAGGGACGACCTTGGCAGAAGTCTTTATTAATAGTTCTTGCTTTATGCTATGGTTTGGTTTTTTATCTTTTCAATTTTCGTTTCCTGGCCGATAAAATGTTCTATCAGCTAAAAGAAAAATCATTTGCGGGTGGGGCCCGTGACACCACGAGTAAAGATAAACTCGTCATAGGGGTTGTAGTTAATAGGGAGGCAAAGGCATATCCTGTGGAGATCATTGGTTATCATCACCAGGTCAAAGATACGGTGGGCGGCCACCCTGTGCTGGTGACCTACTGTACTGTATGCAGGACAGGGCGCATATACAGTCCATTTGTGAGTGGCAGGTATGAGCAATTCAGGTTGGTAGGGATGGACCATTTCAATGCATTATTCGAAGATGCCAGCACCAAAAGCTGGTGGCAGCAAGCAACCGGTACTGCAATTGTAGGAAAGCTAAAAGGAGTGAAGCTTGCGGAACTTGCTTCCGCTCAGATGCGGCTTGGGGACTGGTTGTCCCTTTATCCCAATAGCCTTACGCTCCAGCCCGATCCCAATTTTATTGCCAAATATGATAGTCTCAAGGGTTATGATGAAGGCACTATTGAAGGAAGTCTCGAAAAGCGTGACAGTGGTTCCTGGAAATTAAAGTCTTGGGTAATCGGTGTCACTATGTTTGGGCAAAGCAGAGCCTATGATTGGAATAAGCTAATAAAAAAAAGAGTGATCAATGACCTTATTGGACAAACCCCCCTGTTACTGACGATTGAGCCCAACAATAAGACCTTTTATGTCTTTACGCCTAGCGATTCCTTGCATTTCAAATACGATTCGACAACGCACACGCTGAAGGACGAAAGAACAAAGACCACCTGGCAGCTGAATGGTGTGTGACTAAATGGCCAGCTGAAAGGCGAAAGGTTGGTTGCCATACAATCCTATCAGGAGTTCTGGCATTCCTGGCATAGTTTTCACCCAAATACTTCAACTTATCAATAGCTTGTAGTAGGATGAGATTTGCTCTAACTTCAAAATCTAAATCAGTTCGGATGCAAAAATATCTCTTGGCATTTATATTTGTTATCTCTTCAGCTCTTGTTCAGTCTCAAAAACCCGGGGCTGCAATAGATGTGCTTCATTACCAGTTTGGTATTGAATTGAGCGATGAGAACGATACAATAAGAGGAAATGCGGTAATAGAGGTTAAGATACTGAAAGACACAAATCGCATAAGCTTTGATTTTGCTTCCAAAAACGAATCCGGCAAGGGAATGAATGTAATAAGCATAAACGAAAAAGACCAAACGCTTTTATATACCCAGGCCCACGACGAGTTAACTATCCGTTTCGCGGAAAATGCAAAAAAAGGTGCCACTAAAACAATCAATATCGCTTACAAAGGCATTCCAATCGACGGTTTAATCATCTCCCTGAACAAATATGGCCACCGGACTTTTTTTGCAGACAACTGGCCTGATCGCGCACACCAGTGGCTTCCATGTGTGGATCACCCTTCAGATAAGGCGGCTGTTGATTTCATTGTAAGGGCGCCGGAACATTACCAGATCATCAGCAATGGCATGGAAACAGAAGTAACCAATTTGCCTGGCCATATCAAACAAACACATTATGAAGAAAAAGTGTCACTACCCACAAAAGTCATGGTCATCGGTGCAGCCGATTTTGCTGTAAACTATTCAGGGGATGATGGTTGCATCCAGATATACAGTTGGGTATATCCAGAGGAAAAGGAAAAAGGCTTTTATGATTATGGGCTGGCAAAAAACATTCTTCCCTTCTTTATTGATCATGTCGGCCCTTACCCCTATCGTAAATTAGCAAATGTTCAATCCAAAACAACGTTTGGCGGAATGGAAAATGCGAGTGCTATTTTCTATAATGAAAACTCTGTAAAAGGAGATCAAACCATAGAAGCCGTGCTGGCCCATGAAATTGCTCATCAATGGTTTGGTAACTCAGCTACGGAAACCGACTGGCAACATATATGGCTAAGTGAAGGGTTTGCCACTTATATGACAAATTTATATCTGGAAAACAAATACGGCCCGGATACATTACTGACGCGAATGAAAGATGACCGGAAACAGGTTATTGCCTACTCCAAACTAATAACCAAACCGGTTGTAGATACATCTGTTACCAACAACTTTGTCCAACTCCTTAACGTGAACAGTTATCAAAAGGGAGGTTGGGTACTTCATATGCTGCGCAGAAAGTTGGGGGATGATATTTTCTGGAAGGGTATCCGTAAATACTATGCAGATTATGCTGGCCGAAATGCTGATACAGAAGATTTCAGGATGGCTATGGAAAGCGTTGGCAGACAGGATCTAAAGCAGTTTTTTCGTCAATGGTTATATCTCCCTGGTCAGCCCGAACTCAGTCTGGCATGGAATTACGATGCTGCAAAAAGACTGGCCACCATAACGATAAAGCAGCTACAAGAAGGATTGTTTGAGTTTCCGGTAGAGTTGGAATTGATTTACGGAACAAAAAGGATTTCAAAATCAGTTTTAATAAAGGAAAAGACTTCCGTGTTCACCTTGCCTTTGGCTTCAAAACCTACACAATTATTAATGGATCCCAAGGGCAATTTATTATTTGAAGGAGAGGTTAAAGAAATTAAATGAAGAGTTTGGCTGGTAACTTAAATAATACTTACGAATCACTAAGTATTTTCATCTAGTAAAGGTTTTGTTAGGGAGAGCCCTATTCAGAAATAATAGGGCCGGCAAAAGCTAATCCTGGTGCATTATCCTCCTGCTTTTCTTCAAATTTGAAAGAAAAAATGCTTTTAAAAACCTGCAGAATTGTCTCTTTTACAATCTTGAAATCAAGGAATGAGTTAGCGTTACGAACATAGAAGGCATCCCATTGGTAGCGATGAAAAATACTGTGAAACTCCTTTGCAGGTCCGCGATACCCCTTAACCTGGGCCATTCCGGTGATACCAGGTTTTACAACAAACCGTAAGCGGTAGTTTTCCACCAATTTGGCAAAATCTGCGTTGTCTTTATACATGTGAGGTCGGGGGCCGACAATACTCATTTCTCCCATTAATACATTAAAAAACTGAGGCAATTCATCAAAGCTTGTAATTCGTAGAAATTTTCCCACCCGGGTTATACGGGGATCATCCGAAGTAGCTTGCTGAAGGTCAGAAACAGTGTTAACAAACATTGTCCGGAGTTTGATACAACGAAAGGTTCTACCTAGAAAACCAACTCGCTTTTGTATAAAAAGGATGGGGCCGCGTGAATCTAGCCTAATTATTACCGCTAAAATGGGCAATAGCCAGCTTAATATAAAAATAATTACAAATAAAGAGAATATGATATCC
>PLCH01000239.1 GCA_003135585.1 Chitinophagaceae bacterium | reverse complement strand
GGGAGGAAGGCCTTTTTTCTTGGCCTCTTTTTGGCGCATTTCTTTTAAGAGTTCAAAAAGTTTTTCGTCGCTCGCCACCGGATTGGCATGTTCTCCCCCGTCATCGTCGTCATCCTCATTGGCATCCTCAAACAAATTATTCAGAACGATCCCGAATGATTTTGGCTTTTTTAGAAACTCCATACCCTTTTTGGTAATCTTCAATACTCCATATTCTTCTATATCCTTTTTTAGGAGGTCTTCCAATATCATCTGTCGTATCAGCGAGTTCCAGAAATGCTCGGGCTGATCTTTACCGAGGCCAAATTCTTCAATCCCTTCGTGTCGAAACATCCTGATCTGGGGTGTCAATCTGCCTATAATGATCTTAACAGTATAGTCGGTAGCGAAACGTTCATCCAGTGCTTTGATCACTTTCAATACTTTTACCGCTTCATCTTTGGATTCCACCCTTTCCCTGGGATGCAGACAATTATCACACTTACCACAATTTTCAGCTGTATATTCCTCGCCAAAATAACTCATCAATACTTTTCTGCGGCAAACACCTGTTTCGGCATAACCGACGGTTTCATTGATGAGCTGGGCCACAACTTCTCTTTCGCTAAGAGGTTTATCTTTCATTAGGTGTTCCAGTTTGGATACATCCTTGTGGGAGTAATATAAAATGCACTTGCCTTCCAAACCGTCACGGCCTGCACGGCCCGTTTCCTGATAATAATTCTCAATAGACTTTGGAATATTATAATGAATGACAAACCTGATATCAGGCTTGTCAATTCCCATTCCAAAAGCGATCGTCGCAACAATCACCTGGGTATCTTCCTTCAAAAAAAGATCCTGCCTCTCGGTACGCAGTTTGCTGTCCAGTCCGGCGTGGTAGGCTACTGCCTTGACACCATTTGCAACCAGCATATCAGCCAGTTCTTCGGTTGTTTTCCGGTTAAGGGTATAGATGATTCCGCTCTTGTCTTTATTTTGAACAATGAATTTTACTATGTTTTTGATTGTCTGGTCCTTTTTGACCTTGGGCTGAATCTCATAGTGTAAATTCGGACCGTTAAAGGAAGAAATGAAAATGGAAGGATCGCGAAGACCCAGATTTTTAACTATATCACTTTGCACTTTAGGCGTAGCGGTTGCGGTCAGCGCGATAACGGGGACTGCGGGATTGATCAGATCCATGATTTCTCTTAACCTCCTATACTCGGGCCGGAAATCATGGCCCCATTCCGAAATACAGTGGGCCTCATCAACTGCAAAAAAAGATATTTTCAGGTCGCTGAAAAAATCCAGGTTTTCCTGTTTGGTGAGGGTTTCAGGAGCCACATATAACATCTTGGTATGACCGTTCAGAAGATCTTCATGAACCGCGCGGATTTGCTTCTTATTAAGGGTGGAATTCAGAAAATGGGCAACATTGTCCTTATCGCTGTATCCCCTGACCAGGTCCACCTGATTTTTCATTAATGCGATCAAAGGGCTAACAATAATGGCGACCCCTTCGCTGATGATAGCCGGCAACTGGTAACAAAGACTTTTTCCGCCTCCGGTAGGCATGATTACGAAAGTGTCTTTACCTGCCAGTACGTTCTGGATGATTGCGTCCTGGTTGTCTTTGAATTTATCNNCCTGCAGTTGCGATAGCAGCTGACCGGACATCTTACCATTTTTAAGGGTATTATTGCCGGCTTTTACCTTTTTAGGGGAGGGTTTTTTAGTGGTGGTAGTAGTCATGCTCAAGTTTTTTCCTTCTCACTTTAATCTGATCAAAGTCATTTAAGATAATAAAATTATCCAGAACCCCCGGAAGTTATTATTCACTTGTGTCCAAAACCAACCAGAGGAATGGCTAATCCTGTATTTTTAAGGATGGCGAAGTTACAAAAAAATGGGGTAGGGATAAAGCGGATTTTGTTAATAATTGATATGCAGGGTGAGTTTGCCTTCCGGAAAACCATAAATTTGCGCCTTAGTCAATGAAGCCCAATTCCATACATCAGGCAGCGATCCGCACAGTTCAACTGGAGGCTGATTCTATCAACAATCTCCAGCAATATATTAACGATGATTTTGTAAAAGCCGTAGAGACGATTGCCGCAGCTTCAGGCCGTCTGGTTGTAAGNNGTTGGAAAGAGTGCTATTGTAGCCCAAAAGATAGTCGCGACCCTCAATTCCACCGGAACTCCTTCCATTTTTATGCATGCAGCGGATGCCATTCACGGAGACCTCGGTATGGTCCAGGAGGGGGATCTCGTGATGCTCATAAGCAAAAGCGGGGAGAGCCCTGAAATTAAGATATTGCTTCCTCTCATCAAGAACTTCCAAAACATACTGATCGGAATGGCTGGGAATGAACAGTCTTTTCTTGCCAAACAATCCGATATTTTTTTAAATACCACCGTTTCGGAAGAAGCCTGTCCGCATAATTTAGCACCAACCAGCAGCACTACAGCCCAAATGGTAATGGGGGATGCACTGGCAGTATCACTGATGAAATTAAGGGGATTCAACAGCGAGGATTTTGCAAAATTCCATCCCGGTGGTACATTGGGAAAGAGATTGTACCTGAGGGTGCAGGACCTGTATGTCCACAACGAAAGGCCAAAAGTGAATATGGACACCTTATTGAAAGGGGTGATCATGGAAATGACTTCAAAAAGACTGGGAGCGACTGCTGTTGTGGATGAAAAAAACAATCTTCTTGGGATCATAACCGACGGGGATTTGCGCCGTATGCTGGAAAAGGACAAGATACCGGCAGAATTAATGGCAAAAGATATCATGACTGCCGATCCAAAGACGATTGGCGCGGACGCCTTGGCTGTGGAGGCATTGGAAATATTGCGAAGCCAGGATATTACCCAGCTTGTAGTTACGGACGGGAATCAATACTCAGGATTTTTACATTTACATGACCTGGTTAGGGAGGGAATCATATGAACAGACATCACTATGTTGTAATTATGGCAGGTGGAATCGGAAGCCGTTTCTGGCCTATGAGCCGGCAGGATTTTCCCAAACAATTCCTGGATATTTTGAATACCGGCAAAACCCTTATCCAGTGGACCTATGAACGATTTACTACCTTCATACCCCCCGAAAACATTTTTGTAGTGACTTCCCACGAATATTCGCAGATTGTTAAAGATCAATTACCGGACCTCCCCGTAGACAATATATTGGGCGAGCCTTCCAGGAAAAATACGGCCACCTGCATTGCCTATATTTCATTCAAGTTAATGCAAAAAGATCCAAAAGCTTCCATGCTTGTGGCTCCTTCTGACCACCTGATCCTTGACCAAAAAGGTTTCGTGAAAGTTTGCCTGGAAGCGCTTAGTTTCGTCAACAAGCACAATGCCTTTATTACCCTGGGAATCAAGCCGACATCTCCCAATACAGGATATGGATATATCCAGTATGAACAACATTCCGTAACAGATAATGTGTACAAAGTAAAAACCTTCACCGAGAAACCCAATCTTGAACTTGCTAAGACCTTTCTATCGAGCGGAGATTTTTTGTGGAATGCTGGTATCTTCGTATGGCAGGTAAAAAACATCATCGGGGCGTTTGAAAGATATTTACCCGAAATGTATGATGTATTTATAGCGGAAAAGGATGCTTTCAATACACCCGCAGAAAAGAAAGCACTGGAGCATATTTATCCCCTTTGTACCAATATCTCCATAGATTTTGGTATCATGGAAAAGGCGGACAACGTTTATGTGATCCCGTCTTCTTTTGGCTGGAGTGATCTGGGAACCTGGAACAGCGCCTATGAAAATCTGGAAAAAGATTATCTCGGGAATGCCGTGGCGGGAAATAATGTAATGGTGATAGATGCCAGCAGGTGCATGGTTCACGCCCCGGAAAACAAATTATTTGTATTGCAGGGCCTGGATGATTTTATAGTTGTGGATACCAGCGATGTTCTTTTGATCTGTAAAAAGGAAAAGGAACAGGAGATCAAGGATTATGTGGCGGAAGTGAAACGAAATATTGGTGATCATTATTTATGACGCAAGATGCTGAAAAAATTAAGAACGGTTATTTACCATGTTGATGATCTGCAAAAGGCAAAAAAATGGTATGAACTGGTAACCGGTATGCAACCTTATTTTGACGAATCATTTTATGTCGGGTTTGATATCAACGGCTTCGAATTGGGATTGGATCCGGATCTGACAGGGATACGCGAAGGGAATAAAAACATCGCATACTGGGCCGTGGACGATATTCAATCCTGCGTGGATAAATTAATACCTGCAGGCGCAGTAATAGTAAAAGATATCGCGAACGTCGGTGGTGGAATAAAAGTCGCTGCAATAAAAGATCCTTTTGGAAATACTATCGGATTGATCGAAGAAACATAAACCCTTCTTCCTTATGTCTGGCTACCCTCTCAGTAATATTCTTTTCCTTGATATTGAGACTGTTTCCCAATATGCCTCTTTCAATGAGGTTCCGGAAGTCTGGAAAGAATTATGGTCCAGAAAAGCAGAATTCCTGATTAAGGATAAACAAGCCGGTGGAGCGGAAATCGTTTATAACCGGGCCGGCATTTATGCTGAATTCGGCAAAATCATCTGTATCAGTTGCGGAGTTATTTCTGGTAGTGGGGAAGAAAAAAAGTTATCCTTAAAATCGTTCTTCGGTCACGATGAAAAGGAAATTTTACGGCAATTTTCCGAAATGCTTTCTAGATGGGCCCCCGACAACAATAAATATTTGTGCGCCCACAATGGAAAGGAATTTGATTTTCCCTGGCTCTGCCGCAGGATGATTATCAATTCGCTCCCTGTTCCGGCCCTTTTGAATATATCCGGTAAGAAACCATGGGAAATCCAGCACATCGATACAGTAGATCTCTGGAAATTTGGAGATTACAGGGCCTATACCTCCCTGAACCTTCTGGCCCATGTGCTGGGTATTCCTACGCCCAAGGATGATATCGATGGAAGTATGGTGGGTGAAGTATATTGGCGGCAGCAGGATCTGGCCAGGATCGTAACTTATTGCCAAAAGGATGTGATCACCGTGGCGCAGATTTATTTACGGCTGAAT
>PLCH01000377.1 GCA_003135585.1 Chitinophagaceae bacterium | reverse complement strand
ATGTTACCGTTGCTGGTTATCCTGAGTGATGCCATTTCATTGTATGGCGCTTATCTGGGTGTCAATATTAGGTCAGTTACCAATTTCGGCTTGTTTTTCAGGCAGATATTCAATAGCCTTGATTTCAGTGATGTGCTGCCGGCTTTTATTAAGACCTTTTTCTTCGGGTTTGCCGTAGGTATGGTAGGTTGCCACAAAGGATTTAATTCCAGTAAAGGGACGCAAGGTGTTGGACNNGTCGTAATGTCTTCCATTTTGATTTTTATTATTGATCTGATTGCGGTGCAATTGACGGATTTACTTGGACTAAATTAAATAAAATGGAGGCGTCTGAAAGGCAAAATAAGATAAAGGGGAATAGAGGAACCAAAAAACCTGTTATCGTCATTGAACATCTTTGCAAGCGGTTTGAGTCTAATTTGGTATTAGATGATTTCCATATCACCGTTGGGGAAGAAGAAAATGTAGTGGTTTTAGGTAGATCTGGTGCCGGCAAATCAGTGCTGATTAAGTGCATTATTGGATTGCTGAGGCCTGATAGTGGACTGATACAGGTTCTCGATAAGAATATTCTTGACTTGGATCATCATGAATTGGACAGAGTCAGGGCTAAAGTGGGCTTCCTGTTTCAAAGCAATGCTTTATATGATTCGATGACTGTACGAAAAAACCTCGAATTCCCTTTGAGGAGACATTGGATCGAGATCTCACAAACGGAGGTAGACACTCTGGTAATGGNNATAGATATGATGCCCGAGGAATTGTCTGGAGGAATGCGCAAGCGTATAGCACTCGCAAGAACTTTGATTCTCAAACCGGAAATCATCCTATATGACGAGCCTACTACAGGGCTGGATCCTATAACGGGAAAGGAGATCAGCACCTTGATAGTGGAAATTCAGAAGAAATATCACACTTCATCCATTATTATCTCCCATGATATGCATTGTGTTAAGTTGGTCTCGGATCTTGTGGTACTGCTTTCTGGGGGGAAATGCTATACGCAGGGGACTTATGAGGAGTTGGAGCATTCCCCGGATGGATTAATAAAACAATTCTTCGAGTAAATTAATATATATGTTAGCAGAAGAGAAAAGCAATGTTCGCCTGGGCCTGTTTGTTCTGGCTGGGTCATTTTTCCTGATCATGACCTTGTATATGATCGGTAAGAATCAAAATTTCTTTGGCTCCAACTTTGCGTTAATGGCCAGATTCAAAAACGTAAATGGATTGACGAGAGGGGACAATATACGTTTTTCAGGAATACAGGTGGGTACGGTTAAAAGCATAAAACTAATCAATGATACGACGATTGAAGTGATCCTGCTGATTGACCACCAAATGATGCCGTATATCCATAAAAATGCAGTGGCATCGATCGGAACGGAGGGTTTAATGGGAAATAAAATTGTAAATATATTGCCGGGAACGCAAACAGGACAGTCAATAGAAGAGGGGGATTTGCTGTCGACTAAAAAGATAATCAGCACAGATGAAATGTTACAGACTTTAGACAAAACGAATTCCAATATCGCAGAAATCTCTGAGAATTTGAAAACGGCGGTGCTCAGGCTCGATTCCAGCAAGGCTTTATGGGGAATACTGAATGATGCCAGTCTGGCTATAAATATGAAGGCTTCGTTGGACAATATCAGGGAAGCCAGCGCCCATGCCAATGTTATGGTGACCGAACTCCATGGAATTGTTACTGATGTAAAGAACGGCAAAGGTTTGGTAGGAAGCTTGCTTACAGATACTAGTTTAGCCTTTAGCCTGGCGGATGCGGTGGCGAAAATTAAGTTGGTGGGTGAGCGCGCAACCGGTCTGATCGAAGAAGTAAATGGGATAGCTGGAAATATTCAGCGGGATGTCCGGTACGGACCAGGAGCCGCCCATAGCCTGCTGAACGATTCGGTAATGGCAAAAAAACTGAGCCTTAGTCTTGATAACATTCAGAAGGGAACCGAAGCTTTCAGCCAGGACATGGAAGCACTGAAGCATAATTTTTTATTCCGGGGTTATTTCCGAAAACTCCAAAAACAACAAGAACTGAGTTCAAAATAAACTATTTGCCTCCGGGCTGCAAACCTCTTAATCAATTTCTTTTTTATGGGAAATATTTTACTGGGCATACAGGCAGAAAAAATGAATCATAAAACATTGGAATTTGCTTGCTATATGGCAAAGCTCTCCGGTTTCCTGCTTTCGGCTGTTTTCCTCGAAAATTTGGTGGCGGACGAAAAGCCGGTTATAAAGAAAATGTATGATGGGACCTATATTAATTTTGAGGTGGATGAAAATTCGGATTCTTACCGGCAGAAAATGAAATCGATTGATCAAAATATTTCATTATTTGAAGACCGATGCAGGAAACTTGAGATCAACTACAGGGTTTACAGAGATAAGAAGAATCCTCTGGAGGAAACCCTAAAAGAAGGAAGGTATGCCGATGCGCTGATCTTGGATCAGGAGATCTCTTTCAATGAACACATGGAGGAGGCGCCAACGGATTTTGTTAAGGATATACTGGCTAGAACTGAATGCCCGGTAATTATCGCTCCAAAAAGTTTTGACGGTATTGAAGAGATCCTATTTGCTTATGACGGGAGCCGCTCATCGGTTTTTGCTTTCAAGCAATTTACCTATNNTGAGGATATTAAAGAAAAAGAGAAAATCGGGGCTTTGCTGAAAACCTACTATCGGGAAGTTGCCTTTCAGGTTGTGGAGGGTGCGGTTAACGACACCTTATTTAGCTGCCTGGAGGAGAGAAAACGGGTTTTTGTCATTATGGGCGCGTTCGGACGGAGCATGCTTTCTTCATTATTCAAACGCAGTGCTGCTGAATTGTTGGTCAAATTTATTGATCTCCCCATTTTTATTGCTCACCACTAATTTGTGATTCCAGGAGATATTCCTATTCTTTTGAATTATTCCACCCTTATCTTCTAAAACAGGACTGCGAATAGGGTGAGAATTGATCCTTTGCCGCACTAAAGGATTTAACAGCAGAAAGTATCTCAGATCCTGGGGGTAAAAGCTGCTGCCTCCCAACCGGCCATATCCTCATAAGTCTTCCAGCGCAGATTGACTTGTTCTTGCGCGATTTTCAGCAAATGGTCAGCCTCCTCAGGATGGGTAGCGGCAAGGGCTGTATACCGCAATTCATTCTTAGCATAGTTCATGAATGAGATGTTGGGCCGGGGTGAGTCCAAAACAAAAGGGTTTTTTCCAGCCTCCCGTAAAGCAGGATTATAGCGGATCAGGGGCCAATAACCACTATCGGTCGCCAGCTTCTGTTGATCCAGCCCCTTCTCCATGCTGATCCCATGGGCGATACAATGACTATAGGCAAGTATGAGGGAAGGGCCCGAATATGCCTCTGCCTCTCTCATAGCCAATAAGGTCTGCTG
>PLCH01000002.1 GCA_003135585.1 Chitinophagaceae bacterium | reverse complement strand
GCACCAGAGAGCGCAATTTTTCAGCCATGCCGTCAATCGTCTGCACCCGGTTATGAAGGAAATAAATCTGCCCGCCCCGCTCAACTTCCCTCAAAATCGATTCGCGAATAATGCCATTGGAAAATCTGCGGACCTCAGTAATAACAGGCAAACGTCCCGGCGGCGGAGTGGTAATCGTACTGATGTCGCGGAGCTTATTCAAAGCAATATTCAGGGTTCTTGGAATTGGCGTCGCCGTCATCGTTAAGACATCGACTTCCGTACGGACCTGTTTCAAAGCCTCTTTTTGCTTCACCCCAAAACGCTGCTCCTCATCAATAATAATCAGCCCAAGGTTCTTGAACTTCACGTCCGGCTGAATCAAACGGTGCGTCCCGATAACGATATCAACCTCTCCCCGCTCAAGCTCCTTAAGAATTTTCTTCAGGTCGGACGCTGATTTAAAACGGCTTAACATCTCGATTCTCACATCAAACTCATCCATGCGTTTCTTGAATGAACGAAAATGCTGATCCGTCAAAATCGTGATCGGGGAAATAAGCGCAACCTGTTTCCCGCTCTGCACAGCCTTAAAGGCCGCACGCATCGCAACTTCTGTTTTCCCAAAACCCACATCTCCGCACACCAGACGGTCCATCGGGGTGTCTCTTTCCATATCGTGCTTCACGTCAGCGATGGCCTTCATCTGGCCCGGAGTTTCTTCATAAGGAAAGGTTTCTTCAAAACGGCGCTGCGCCGGAGTATCCGCTTTAAAAGCAAAACCCTTGGCGCTCTTTCTTTGCGCATATAAAGCCAGAAGCTCCTTGGCAATGACCTCGGTTTCCTTCCTGACTTTATGGGTAATCGTATTCCATTCTACTGATCCTAATCTCGTTAAATGGGGCACAACCTCATCCGCGCCGATAAATTTATTGACCTTATCCGCCTGATCGATCGGCACAAACAGCTTATCGTTTTCCGCATAGCCAAGCTTCAAATACTCGCGGGTAATGTCATCGATCGTCTTCTTTTCCAGTCCCAAGAATTTGGCGATACCATAATCGGAATGCACCACAAAATCGTTATTCTTAAGACTCGTCAAAAAATCGAGTTACACTTTCTGGTTAAAAAACTTCTTCTTCTCTTCTTTGATCGTAGAGACTTCGCGGTCAGAAAGCAGCGCTAGTTTAAGTTCAGGGTTCTGAAACGCGTGAGGGAAAACATCCTCCTTATCAATCGCGATCAGATAAACATTCGGCGCGGCAACATTGTGAGCATGAAGATCAGTGGTGTAGGTGACCTTGTGTTCATCAAAAATATTTTTCATTTCCTGAACATCCTTGGTAAAGATGACCGTCCTCCAGCCGTCACGCTGCTTTTCGCGCAAATCGTTGCTCAAATCATAAGCCCCGCGGTACTTCATCACCGAAAGATAATGAAGATGCTGATGCTTCTCTTCATCGTCATTGAACGTTACAAAGCTCAGGTAGTGGATCTTGCCGTAAAGTTCGTCAAACACACTGTTCCAGGCGTCATAGTATTCATCCACGACATCAACCTCATCTTCAATCACCAGGCAGTGCGGACCCAAATGATCGCCCACACCCTTATAAGCGGACACCGTGCGCAGCGGATAGAGCTCAATATCCTTTAACTCTTCAAGTGTGTCCTTGCTCTCCTGATCATAGGTATAAATTTTTTCAATCTTATCAAAACCGATTTCAACCTTGACCGGATAATCAAAATTCACCGGAAAAATCGAAAGAATATCACCGCTGCGGTGATAGGTTCCCTTTTCCAAAAACAGATCGCCACAAACCTCATAACCTTTTTCAATAAGCTCTTCAAAAAACTGCATGGGGTTAATGTCCTGGCCCTTCTTGAGATGAAACTTCCCCGCAACCATCTCCTGATAATCCGGAAAATTTACCATTAGGCTGGTGTAGGTGGCAACGACGACTTTTTTCTCTTTGTTGTGAAGTTTTGCCACCATTTCGATCATCTTCATGCGGTTCTTCCGTTCGGCCTCGCGGACATTTCCGGCATTGGAAGACTCATGATCAAATGGGTAAACATCAATATCGCTCCATAACTTTAAAGAACGGACCGTATGTTCAAGCTCCGTATGATCGGTCACGATCCATAAAACCGTTTTAAACTCGGGAAGTTTACGGATAACGTCACTGAAAACAAACACTTTTGAGGAGTAGTTCCCTGCTCCAGAAAGCGTGGCGCTCTTCTGCCCATCCAAAAGATCCAAAACGCGGTTGTTTTGGGTAGTTGGGAAAAAACGGATCAGGTTTTTTAAAATTTCCATAAAATCCTGTGCTCTTCAGATTGGCTCTTAAAAGCCGAAAACTAAATTTTTAGTGGCATGATGATATACACGTAATCCTTGTTCTCCACCGGACGGATCACAGCCGGCGCAAGCTTGTCGTCAATTTCCAGAATAACTTTGTCCGCCTGGATAAAAGTTAAGACATCAAGCAGGTATTGTGCGTTNNAAACTTCAGCTTTTTCTTCGCCGATCTTTGTTTCTTCAGTGGAAAGAATCAGTTTGCCGTCGTTCGTCGCCGCGACCTTGATGCTGTTATTGTTTTCGCGGGCGAACAAGCTAACACGCTTAACAACCAAAGACAAGTCTTCCGTGGATACGGTGACTTTTGTCTTGGTGGATTTAGGAATAATTTTTTCATAATCCGGAAACTTTCCTTCAATCAGCCGGGACATTAATTCAATACTCCCGATCGTAAATAAAACCTGGTTTTTCGTCAGATTGATCTCAAGAAACTCATCATTGGCTTTTGAAAGAATCTTACCGAGTTCAGAAATGGTTCGTGATGGAATAACTGACTGTAAAGAGATTGAAGTTTTATCTTTGAGGGTGATTTTTCTCTCGGCCAAACGGTAACTGTCGGTAGCCACAATTTTCAAAGCATCGCGGTCCAGATCAAAAAGCACACCCGAAAGGACCGGGCGGGAAGTGTTGGTGGATGCCGCAAAAACAGTTTGTGTAATGGC
>PLCH01000144.1 GCA_003135585.1 Chitinophagaceae bacterium | reverse complement strand
ATTGTCGATCGCATGATGGCGTGCTGTTTGATGTTTAAAAACAACGTTGCGGAAAGAAAGCTTTTCAATTTCTCCAAGGTGCTTTGGATTAACAGGGTTTGGCTCAGGAGATTTTTTCATGNNATATGATATTACCGATTTCCTGAAGGGGTCCAAATACAAAAAAAGAATATAACTGCATGGTAACGAGTTGCCCCGCGTTCATCTGGTGATGAAAGATGAGCCACATCAGGATAAAAAGTATGGTCTGTCTCAAGGTGTTTACAAAAGTTCCCTGAAGGAAGCTGATACTACGGATCCTCTTTACTTTGGTAATTTCCAATCCTAATATTTTATAGGTGTTCTGGTTTAAACGGTTTATTTCCTGGTCGGTCAGGCCCAAGCTTTTGACCAATTCAATATTTCTAAGTGACTCCGTGGTGCTTCCTGCAAGAGCATTTGTTTGGGTTACGATCTTTTTCTGGATAGTTTTAACCTTTTTACTCAATACATTGGTAATAAAGGTAAGAAGGGAGATGCCGATAAGATAGGCTATTGGAATGGACCAATGAATCCATATGGCTGCATAAATCATAACAAAAAAAACACCGACAATTACGCCAAACAGGATATTAATAAAATAGGTCATGAATTTTTCGGTGTCTGCCCTTACTTTCTGTAAAACACTAAGGGTTTCACCACTTCTCTGATCTTCAAAATCCTGATAAGGCAANNTTGAGCGCAAAAGACCAGAAGAAATCATTTGCCGAAATTGAGGATTTGCCTTCAATAAATTTATTGGAAAGGTTCACTAGTCGGCCAAAAATAATAGGATCGCATAAGGAAAAGCCGGAATTGATGGCTGCAAGGAAAAGAGTCAGTACAACCAGCCATCTATAAGGGTTAAGATAAGTCAGAAGAATTTTCATATAAAAAATATAACATCTGGGATTCTAAAGATGTTTAAACAACAAAATTCCTACAAGTTATGGAAAAGTGACAAGATTGCAGAGGCAGACCTAGGCAAACTTCAAAATCAGAACCAATATTTTGCGGCGGTACATCAATGGTAATTAATTATTGGTTTTTCCAAGTCGTCCGGTAAAGGAAGGGGAATTCATTTGTGGGAATAGGGAAACTGATTACTTCAAACTCTTTTTATCCAAAAGGAGCCCGGCTGATCATCAGGGATTTTCCCGGTATTCGGGCATTTTTCTTCCAATTCTTTCGAATATGAATGTTTTAATAAGTTTACAGCGCCAATAATTTGGAATTGATTGTTATTTGAAAGAAAGGCTTCCAGCAAATATTGTTCATTCCATTGGGAATGCAGATCAAATATCCATTCCTTCGGATAATCCCGGGGCGAAAAAACATCATGCACATGAATCAGAACTCCAGGCTTTAGTCGCGGAAGGACTTCCAGAAATTCAAACAAAACATCGCCTTGTGGTCGGATCATATGAGTCGAGTCTATGAATAATATATCATTTGCNNTTCAACTGGCAAGCGTTCCAGCCATGGCATTTCATAAGGTTCTATGCATAAATGGTGACAGGCCCATAAAGCATTTTCTTCCTTATTTTTTATTTCCGCCTGCAAAGCCATAAGGGTGGAGTATCCACAACCTATTTCAACCACTTTTCTTGGTTTGAAAAGACGAATCATGTTATAAAGAAATTCTGCATCGGCAGGGCATAGGGACGGGTTATNNGATTGAATTTTTTTAAAAGTGTGAGTTGTCCTTCCGGATTCCAATCAATTCCGGGTAAGACCCTGATTTCATCCAAAGGCCTGCGCAGATGTTTCGATGGGTTTATCAGTGGCTGATAATAATGATCATTGATTGGTAAAATTCCGACTTTCATGAAAATAAGTTCACTAATAGGCATCTGTCTGCTACTTCCCGTTCTTATATATTTGTACCAAATAGCACTGAAAAGAGTAACAGGACTCAGAATCAGGTCAAATATTCTACGAAGAAGAAGGCTGTTTAGGATTTTTTTCATTAGTGGTTTTTGGAGATGCGGTTCGAAATTAATTCTTATTAATTAAGATGAAAAAGTAAAATCAGTAAAACTTATTATAACCTTGCATTGTTTTGACCAAGGAATAAGTCATTTTGAGGTAAGAGGCTTGGATTTTTTAGTAAGGGGAAAGATGCAAAAGGGATCTTGTCATATCATAGAGAATATATGGAATATCTACCATTGGTCTCCATCATTACAATAGTCTTCAACGGGGAAAAACATATTGAGGATACTATAAAAAGTGTACTAGATCAAACGTATCACTCCATTGAGTTTATCATTATTGACGGCGGCTCAACCGACAATACCATTCCTATTATAGGTAAATATGCCCACGCGATCACTTCTTTCCTTAGTGAACAAGATGAAGGAATCAGCGATGCTTTCAATAAAGGATTGAAACTTGCGAAAGGTGAAATCATAGGAATTATCAATGCTGACGATTGGTATGAAAAAAATGCAATCGAAAAAGCAGTGAAGAATATCAGGAATGCGGATATTGTTTATGGTAATCTGCGGTTATGGAAGGGCGATAAGCCTGATTTCATCGTAACCGCAGATCACAGCTTTCTCGAAAATGAAATGTCAGTTAATCACCCGACTGTTTTCATAAAGAAGGCTTGTTATGACCAATTTGGGCTCTTCAACAGGGAATATAAATGTGCAATGGATTATGACCTGATGTTGCGCCTTAAAATCAATAATTGCCGGTTCGTCTACATTCCCGAAGTATTGGCCAATATGCGGTGGGAAGGATTTAGCGACGCAAATTGGCTGATGGGGTGCAGAGAGACCCGGACCATAAAAAGCAACTATTTACCTGCCTCCAGGTCTCGCAATCAACTGTATTTTTACAAACATGTGTTAGGAATTACTGTGCCTNNGCCCAGATTTTTAATAAAAATCAGAATGGGTTTTCTTGTTAAACTTTATCGTTCGAGGCTTGCACGAATAAAAAAGGTATATGGTTAAACTCAGCTATTGCTGGTTTGTTTTGGCTGGGAATACAGGAATAGCAGGGGTATTAACGTACAAAGGATCATGCCAACCTGCCTTTCAAAAACGGATTCACTCAAAAAGAAAGTAAAAATAATGGCTACAATCCCGGTTAATACGACATCCTTTTTTTGCGCCGCTTTTGAAAGTAGGGTGCCGATCCAGAAAATAAAAATCAGCAACCCTATGATTCCGGATTGCAAACTGCACTGTAAGAACTGGTTATGGCAGTTATAGCCCAGAAATCCGTTATCATTCCTTTTTTTTTCTCCCGTGTACATGTCCATGCTTCGGTATTTTTCCTCTAAACGGGACTGGGCTTCAGCTGGACTTACTCCAATTATAAAAGCGTGGTTGTCCCGCAGGATCTCGTAGGTAAACCGCCATTCCAACAAGCGAAAATCGACGCCTGTAAAATAGGTGATTCGGTTAAATTTGTCCTTTTTTAGAAGTGTCAAATCACCATTAAACATATCCTGGAATCTCTTTTTGACCGGGTTATCAAATGAAAAAGTTACGGCTGCCGATAATCCTATAATTATAGCCAAGGCAAGGGATTGCCATCTTTTATTTTCTTCTGTATAGCTTTTGAAAAGCAGGTATAATAGATATAGAAATAGAACCGATAAGACCATTTTTGATGACAAGAGTAGAAGAAGGGCGATAAAATAGAGTATCCAAATAATCTGAAGCCATCTTCTTTTTTTTAACCAATTCAGATCCCTTCCGTTTACCAATAAAAACACGAGGCAGATAAAAATGTATACTGAAAAATAAACAGCATGCTGAGAAATCGGCTCGACCAGGTCATGATAAAAAAAGAACCTAGTTTCATGCAACTGCATGTACTTAAACGTTGCAAGGGAAATGCAATACAAAGAGGCAAATGTTAATAAAATACTGAATCCTGTCATTGTTTTTCTTTTCATCACATTGTCTACAAAAAGAGAAGAGCAAAAGATTAAGGGAAAAACAATAAATCCTAATTTACTTTCCACATACTTCAAGGCTTCAAAAGTATGCGAGGTATAAAATACTCCCATGAGTTGTGCCAGGAAATAAAG
>PLCH01000291.1 GCA_003135585.1 Chitinophagaceae bacterium | reverse complement strand
ATATTTATGTTAGCTATCGAACAGGAATATGAAGAATTGGATATGGCAGTCCGGATGTTTCAAAATACAACGATGCGCGCCAGATACTCTGCGATTCCGGTATTAACGGCGCCTCATGGATTGACTTTGGGAGGAGCATGTGAACTGAGTTTGCACGCTGATAAAGTAGTTCCAGCTTCAGAAACGTACATGGGTCTTGTGGAGGCAGGTGTCGGACTGATTCCCGGAGGTGGTGGCACAAAAGAATTCGCCCTCCGGGCTGCGGATGAAATGCATGAAGATGAACCCGAAACAATCACTTTAAAAAATCGTTTCTTTACGATTGCCACGGCAAAAGTTTCAACATCCGGTTATGAGGCATTTGAGTCCGGACATTTAAGAAAAGGCAACGACATGGTTTGTATTAACCAGGGAAGAAGAATTGCCGAAGCCAAAATGGCTGCAATTGAAATGTATGATGACGGATACCTCATGCCGGTACAACGCAAAGAGGTAAAGGTTTTGGGACGCTCAGTCCTGGGCGCCTTATATGCCGGCATCAATGGTATGTGGAAAGCAAATTATGCCACCGCTCATGACGTGGTGGTTGCCAAAAAACTTGCTTATGTCATGTGCGGCGGAGATCTGACTGAGCCTGCTCTTGTGAGTGAACAATACCTCCTGGATTTGGAACGGGAAGCATTCTTGTCCCTATGCGGGGAGAAAAAGACGTTGGAAAGAATCCAGGGTGTGCTGAAAGGTGGAAAACCAATCAGGAATTGATATGGGCGAGGTTGAACTTGATAAGAAAACACGCCGGCTCGTCATTCATTCCTTTTTTTATTTATACGGGGATGGGGCTTCCAAAGAATTATCCTTCAAGGTTACAGAAGATATAAGGTCCCAATGGATGGAGCCAATGGGAAAGGTAAAGATGAGAAAAGAATGGTTTGATGTAGTTTTCGACGTCGAAGGGGTATATGAAAACTCGATCAGCCCCGAAACAGTATGGTATAATACCAATCCACGTTTCAACTTTTTCAGGGTAGAAGAGTTTTCCCAAAAACATGTCTCTTTTGTAGATGGTATGGGTTGCAATACAGGCTACTTCAGGCTGGATAACCTTCTGAACAACTCAACAACAGCAGCGCATGAATATGGCCATACCCTAGGTTTAGACCATCCGCGAATTTTGGACATTCGCAGCAAAGGGCAGCCCGGAATCATGTATCCGCGAGGGACTATTTGTGATCCACCCTTTCAATATGATCCCCTGGCTTTGCCCTCCGGACCCGGCGGGACTATTAATCCATTTAAAAGGAAAGTCTTACAAAGTGATATCGATGATCTTCACCTGCCCCGTTTATCTTTCAATTACAAAGGATCAGCGGTGGTTGGCGATTTTTCCAGTATTTATCACGAGAAACATTTGCCGCCCATACAGCCCATGGAAATATCATAAGTCTTTAGCGGGTTATTATTGATTTCTATTTAATTTACCTCATGATAAAGCAAAAAAAGTGAACAATATTTTAACCTTAACAAATATCTCCAAGTTCTATGGAAGGATCCGGGCATTAAATAATGTATCCTTCCAGGTTCCCAATGGATCTGTCTATGGCTTATTGGGGCCCAATGGCAGTGGTAAAACAACCTTGCTTGGTATCGTTATGGACGTCTTGCGGGCCAGTGGGGGAACTTATTCCTGGTTTGGCGAAAACCCTTCGGAAAAGCACCGTCAGCAGATAGGAACCCTGCTCGAAACGCCGAACTTTTATCATTATCTATCGGGTGAAAAAAATTTGCAAATTGCTGCTGCCATAAAAAACCGCAGTGCAGAAGATATCCCCCGGGTGCTGGAAATAGTAAAACTGACGGAACGAAAGAACTCCAAATTCAGCACTTATTCTTTGGGTATGAAGCAAAGGCTTGCCATTGCTTCCTGTTTATTGGGGAACCCGCAGGTATTGGTATTTGACGAACCAACCAATGGATTGGATCCGGCCGGCATCGCCGAAACCAGAACCCTTATCAGAACTCTTGCCAAGGAAGGAAAGACAATTATTCTCGCCAGCCATTTATTGGACGAAGTTGAAAAAGTCTGCACCCATGTCACTATCCTGCAAAAAGGAGAACTGATAACAGCAGGAAATGTAAATGAAGTATTGGTGGGGGAAGAATTGGCTGAAGTGAGCGCTTCGGATCTTTTAAAACTACAACAGGTGATTGGGTCCCTACCCGGGGTTACTCAATTGAAACGAATTGACCAGCATTTGCATGTTTTTTTCGATAGCTCCCCAATAGATTTGGAAAGCCTCAACTCCTATTGCTTTGAAAAAGGAATTGTTCTCACTCATCTTCAGCTAAGAAAAAAAAGTCTGGAATCAAAATTCATTGAACTGACGAATAATACAAGTAACTAAAATATACGTACATGATCCGGTTATTGGAAATTGAATGGATGAAAGTAAAAAACTATCGGACTTTCTGGATTTTATTATTGATTACCATCGTTAGTATACCAGCATTCAATTATACGGTATATGACCTTACGAATAACAGTTTTCCCAAAATAAGGGGTAAAAATATACTGGGTAGTCCTTTTGCTTTCCCCGAGGTCTGGCAAACGGTATCCTGGAATTCCACTTTATTGCTACTCATCCCTGCGGTCCTGGTGATCACCTTAACCACCAATGAATTCACCTACCGGACCCACCGTCAGAATATTATTGATGGCTGGAGCAGGAATCAGTTCATTAATGTTAAACTATTTGAAGTTCTTCTTTTATCTGTGCTGACTACGTTTATGGTTTTCCTGACCACCCTGTTTTTTGGCTATTTTACAAATACAGTTCCCGCGGACTTTTCCATCTGGCATCAGTCTAGATTCCTATTCTTTTTCTTTGTTCAAATGATCTCCTATTCCCTGATTGCTTTTCTTTTTGGAATGTTCGTTAAGAGAGCAGGACTGGCTATGGGCGTTTTTTTTATTTATATGATCCTGGAGCAATTTGTAGTTGCGATCATGAGGAATAAATACAAGATGGATTGGGTAAATTTTTTGCCGGAGGAAGTGACTGACATGCTGATTCCTCAGCCCTATACGCAAAAATTGACCGGGGGTGATAAGATAAATACCTGGGAAAACCATATCCCGGTC
>PLCH01000558.1 GCA_003135585.1 Chitinophagaceae bacterium | reverse complement strand
TGTATTTATACAGCACAGAAGCCTCCCTGGTCATAATCAATGCAGATTTTGTTCTGACTGCGCCGGTTTCTGCGACATTGATTCGGGTTGCAAGTGCTGAAAATGCCTTTGCGAGATTGCTGGAAATATACAATCAGGTAAAACNNACTCAAAACTTGCTTTTATTTCTGATGGCTCTGTTATTGGGAAGAATGTTTACGCCGGAGAATTTTCCTTTATTGGGGAAAATGTAAAAATTGGTAACAATGTTAAAATTTATCCCCAGGTATATATTGGCGACAATGCAGAAATTGGTGATAACAGCACCCTTTTTGCAGGTGTAAAATTATATTCTGAAACCATTATAGGGAAGAATTGCATTATTCATTCCGGAACAGTAATAGGAAGCGACGGTTTCCGGTTCAACCCTCAGAACGACAATAAAAAAGTTTCGCAAATTGGCAATGTGATAATTGAAGACGATGTAGAAATCGGTGCCAATTGTGCAATTGACAGGGCAACATTGGGTTCAACCATTCTTCACAAAGGTGTAAAATTCGATAACCTGATTCATATTGCACACAATGTTGAAATTGGTGAGAATACCTATTTTGCGGCCCATGGTGTTGTAGCCGGTTCAACTAAAATAGGCAAAAACTGCATGTTTAGTGGTCAGGTTGGAATAGTTGGTCATCTCGAAATCGCTGACAACACGACGATCACTGCACAGTCAGGGATTTCCAAAAGTATTACCAGAAAGGGGGAAGTTTACATGGGGTCTCCTGCATTCGATGCCACAAAGTACAGAAAGGCTTATATCCATTTTCGTAACCTGGATGCGCTGGTCCAGAGGGTTGATAAATTGGAAAAACAAAATAGTTCGACTGAAAAAAAAGAATCATTGCAAGGACCCGGGATTTCAACCATATAAGAATCCGCCTGGAGAATTTGAAATGATGCGTATACGATATCACTTTCCAATTTTACATGAGTATAAAAACGAAATCATGATAAATTGTAAAATCCTGAGCCTGTTCTTTCTATCGGCCTTATTTATCATGAATTCGTGTACCAAGCAGCAACCTGTCGCTTCACAGGTAGTGGAAAAAAACCCGAATTCTCTAAGCTTTGTCTTTTTTAATGTTACCATCAATACAAATTCGGAATATACATTCAGTCTGCCTGAATTAACCCAATCTATTCTCGATAGTGGAACGATTTCTGTTTATTACAGGAGTGTGCTGGTGGTGGAAGATAGTTGGTACCCCTTACCATATTTTCCTAATTATAGGGGCAACAATGCTTTTCTTGCCGTGGCCGAACTACAATTAGGTCAGGCAACACTCAAAAATTATGGTTTGAAAGCAACCCCCCGCGATTTCAGATTCGATTTTTCAGTTGCCAATTAGTTTTTATCGCCCAAAATGACTAATTGAAATGCAATCAGCTGATGGTTGAGTTTGGTGAACCGATCCCTTTCAAATCATACTCAGATTTATTTTCACCTTCATCCAAAACTTAACCAAGTTTGCAATTCTTCGGAGGTTGTTTAAAATCCCTGCGAAATACAATAAAATTGGGTTAATTGATATGGTCCATGTTTCCTCCAATTCCAATTCAATATGATTTTTAGGAAGCCAAAACCACCCGGCCTTTTAATCTGCTCAATTCTTTGCCATTATCTTTTGAATTCATGCGGCATATACATTCGAGTCCAGGAATTTATTGCTGAATTTACCGCGAGGATCATAAAACTTTAGCATTTGTTGAAACTCTGTGAGTTTTTTATAATGTCTCTTGAGTTTTGAAGCTGACATCTCAAAGAGTTTCCCCCAATGCGGCCGGGCATGAAAANNTTCTTTTTCTATCTGAGTCAAAATTTTACTGACTGCCGGCCAGTCTTGCTTCCAGGTAAAATGAATTGAGACCTGGGGCTCTTTATAACAGGGACTCATCCATAAATTATCTGCCGCAATAGTTCGTATTTCTGAAATCATAAGCTGCGGGCCCACTTGGTTCCTCATTCGGGCAACAGCAAGAATGGCTTCAATGGCATTGTGATAAGGGACAAAGTATTCAGCCTGAAGTTCTTTACCACTACTCGGGGTGAACCCCATCCGAAAATGTGGCAACCGGTCATACCATGGTCCGGGAATACCCAGTTGTTCGGTACAATTTTCGGCTGATAGATTTGCAATTGGGTGAAGGTTTTTTGTTGATAATTTCGCTCCGTAAAACTCAGGTTTTAATTCGAAAGTTTCTCCCTCCACCATTCGGCTTTTTATCCAAACCTCGTTTAGATTTTCGCTTTCCCAATCCGTAAATAAGCTGACGCTGTAGCCGCTTGCCAGAATTTCATCGAAGTGTTCTTTCAATTGTACCATGGGCAAATTTTCATAGACGACTTGCCTCACCATATAGGTTGGTTGAATATCCAGTGTAATTCCTGTTATTACTCCGAGCGCGCCAAGGTTGACGACTGCCGCCTGAAACTGCTCGCCGTCCTTTCTACTTGAAAGTTGAAGCAGGTCCCCCCCTGCAGTAATCAATTCAATTTCAGATACAGCTGTGGCAAGGTTTCCATTCTTAATGCCCGATCCGTGGGTTGCCGTGGCACAAGCGCCTGCGACAGATATATGTGGCAAAGAAGCCAGGTTATGCAGCGCAAATCCGCGAGTATGAAGGTAAGGGCCCAGGCGGCCGTACGTAACACNNGTCTATGTCCGCCACCTGATCCAGCTTTTTAAGAGAGACTAGATTCTCGGTACTGTCGGCAATGCTGTTAAAACAATGACGCGTGCCAAGGACCTTTAACTTGCTGTATTTTTTTACAAGTTCCTTAACCTGCTCAATTGATTCCGGAAAGTAAAGCCTATCGGTACTGTACTGGATGTTGCCAGCCCAATTTTTTAGCTTTTCACGCTGCGGCCAGCTAACCAAGGGGGAAAATACACTACCAGCCATCAGTGCAGAGGATAATCTGATGAAAGTTCTTTTTTTCATTTTCAAAAGACTTTACGCTAAACTAACAGAAAAACTTGACAACCTGCAACATCCAAAAGATCATCATTATTTGATTAGATCCAGGTTTCAACAAAAGGACCAGGAGTTTGGATTTGCTGAAAGTTCTAGAGCAGCTTAGATTAGCCAGAACTGATGGACAGAGTTTCAATCAAAAACTGCCTGCAAACGGGGATGTTTACAGATCTTTTCTAAACAGTTTTTTTAACATTAACGGCGTTAAGTCCTTTATGTCCCATTTCAACTTCAAAAATTACTTTATCATTTTCACTTATTCGTTCCAATAATTGGTTGACATGTATGAAAATACTTTCCTGAGTCTTGAGGTCCTTGATAAAACCAAAACCTTTTGCTTCATTAAAGAAAGTAACCATTCCGGTTCTTATGGCTTCTTCCGGTTCACCGGCCTTTTGTTTTGGGATACCTATTTGCATATCTTCCAGTTTATAGGTTTTCTTTTTCCTTGGATCCGGAGGAACGGAGGAAATATTTCCGTTTTCATCAAGGTAAGCCATCATTTCATCCAGGGTTTTCCCTTTCTTCGCATTTGTTTTGCGTTCTTCCATCTTTTCCTTTTTATCCTGCCGCTGCTTTGCCCTTTTCTTTTCTTTTTCCTTCTCACCAAAGGTTTCTTGAGATTTCCCCATAATTTTCTTAGTTTTTTTATTGACTTGTAAAGGTCGTCTTTTTAAAGCAGAAAAGTTAAACTGTCTGTTAACATTGCAGCTGATGGGCGTTATCCTAATATTCTGCTGCAACAACTTTCTTCTATATTGCCCTATTCAAAGCAAAAACATGAAATTTAGAAAATCCGGATGAATAAGAAGAAATAGAACTTATTAAACCCTATTCTCTTAACTTAGAATGGATTATGCAACTCACAGGAAGTGAACACAACTAAAAGCTTAGGAAAATTGTGCAGGGCGATTGAGCAGATTTTTCATATTCCTATATGAATTATCTAGTAGATTTTGCCAACTTGAAGACCCAAAGATTCCATTTGACAGGGAGAAAGTAGATTCCCTTTATCTGAGCATCATCTCCCGGATGTATTTAACGGGTGCGCAACCATAACTCAGAAATTTTTCATGGAAGTCCTTCAAATTGTATGCTGAGCCGGTCTTTTCTTGGTAAGCTGCCTTAAGAGCAACAATTTGGGAATAGCCGGTGAAATAAGAACACAACTGCACCTGGGAAACTGTTGCACGGTGATATTTTTCACTAATCTGCCCTTCCTCCTGGAAAGTTTCCTTTTTCAACAATTCATGGATCCCGTGTTTAGAGTAATTGAGGCAATGCAAACCATAATCCACTATAACATTACTGCACTCCCGTAATTTCCATTTATAAAGTGTAAGCCATAGTTCGGGTGAATTCCCCCCCCAGCCATTTTCCATCATCATCTGCTCACAATATACTGCCCAACCCTCAACCATGGCGCCATTACCAAAAACAGATTTTGTCTTGCTTCCCGAAATTTTATTATTATAGATGCCTTGGAGGCAATGGCCCGGTATTCCTTCATGTATGGAAAGAAACTGCAAGGAATAATTATTTGTTTCTTTCAATTCACTTTCAGCATCAGCGGCGGGCATTTTAGAAAGGTCAGCGATATTGTAATATGTGGAGCCTGATTTTTGGAAAGGTGGCAAAAAATCTGCAGACGCCAAGGCAACTCCTGCCGCAAAGGCAGGCATAATACGGACTTTTAAAGACGCGGTTGTATCATAGTTAAATAAATTCCTATTGATGATAAAATACTCAAGCCTATGAATCAAAGCAGATGCTGAATCTACAACGTTTTTTGGCGAAGCATGGTGTAAAGCAATCTTATCCAGTACCTTCTGAATGAGAGCCAAAGAATCCTGGGGCTTTTTTAACTCCCCATAGTATTTTACCCAGAGTTGGCTGGCGATTGCAAACATTTGCCGATGGTAATAGTGTTTTGCAGAATCAGCTTTGGCAAATATCTCTTCAGCAGTATAATCTGAACCTATGTCATATTTAAATTTTTCGTCGAATAATTTTTTTCCGATTCTAAAATCCCGAAACAGGTAATGCGGATCCGCCAGCTTTTTTTCCAGGACACTGACATAGTTATTGATTGCTGCTATTGTTTTCTTAACCCGGGCTTCCAAGCTGTCCTTTTCTGCCTTGGTAAGTGAAGATTGCTTAATAGAATCCATCAGAGAATTACCGAAGACTTCCAGGCTGCCTTTATTCTGGCGGACTGCCAGGGCTGTATGTTCCCTGGTGGGATGATCAATGATCTGTAGAGCCGAACCATAATATTTATCCGCGTCCCGAAGATGTGCAGACAATATTTTTAATCTGTCATCAATGGGCGCATAATCCTGGGTAATCAAAGAATAACATTCCCCACCCAGATTATAGGTAGATGGATCCCACTGGTATATTTTCAGATTGTTAACATACCATAAATCACTCTTTAATTGATCCTGAACAATATTATAGTTGATCTTGTTTTCATCAGTAAGACCTGCATAGTCAAAACCATGCAGCGAATCCAACCAGATTTTTGAAAAATTAATTTTGCGGGAGTACAGATTACCATCCGGTATATCCAGCAATTCAAAATATTTGGTATACCCCATTCCGATAGCAAATGATGGATTTTCTTTCATATAGGCATCCAGAAATACTAATTGAAAATTGTTAAAGGTTGAATCCATCGAACCTTTAGAAGTTGAATCTTTTGTTGGTGGGATATTGCAAGAAATAAAGAAACCAACAATAACATTCAATATGCACACTAATATTCTACACCTTGCAGTTAGTCTTGTACTATTCATATTAATTTGTCTATTCAAGATAAACTTATGAAATAATATTGAGAAAATTTCAAACCACCAACTACTCCCCCTCTGAATCAAAAATTTTAAGATTTAGCAACCGTTCAAAAAAATCTGATTCTGGACCCAATGTTAAAGAAATTGTCCAACCCTATAGCTTCTCACAATATTCCAATAAATGTCCCCTTAACTCCTCTTAAATTGCTTCAATGATGAGTTTTTGCTGC
>PLCH01000516.1 GCA_003135585.1 Chitinophagaceae bacterium | reverse complement strand
GCGATGGACAACCTGAAAAATGAGATCAGCAGCCGGTTTGGTAAGAATTATTTTGAACCACGCAAGTATAAAAATAAAAATGAATCTGCTCAGGAAGCGCACGAAGCCATACGACCCACGTATTTGGAGAATACCACGGTGGAAGATGCTGATTGCAGAAAATTATACGAGCTTATCTGGAAACGAACGATGGCCTCACAGATGGCGGATGCAGAACTGGAAAAAACGATTGCAAAAATTCAGATCTCTACCAATAAAGAAGAGCTGACGGCAAGCGGAGAAGTCCTGAATTTCGAAGGTTTTTTAAAAGTTTACCGGGAAGACAGTGATGATGAGGAGATCAATGATNNCAGGAAGGAATGTTACCTCCACTTGCGATCAATCAGAAATTGCCCTTGAAAGAAATGAAGGCTACCGAACGTTTTAGCCGTCCTTTGCCCAGGTATACAGAAGCCTCCCTGGTTAAGAAACTGGAGGAACTGGGAATTGGTCGTCCTTCGACCTATGCTCCGACGATTTCAACAATCCTGAAAAGAGGTTATGTTGAGAAACGCGATAAGGAAGGTTTAAAAAGGGATTTCAATATTTTCAATCTAAAAGACGGAACCATCCAAAAGCTGCTGGAACAGGAAACTACAGGAGCGGAAAAATCAAAGCTCTTTCCAACCGATTTAGGCCTTGTGGTCACTGATTTTCTAAAACAGTACTTCGACGATATCATGGATTATAATTTTACTGCGCGAATTGAAGAAGAATTTGATGAAGTCGCCGCGGGGAAATTGAAATGGAGCAGTATGATTGATGATTTTTACATACCCTTTAAGAAGGATGTGGAGAATACCATTGAAAATGCCGAGAGAATAAAGGGAGAGAGGGAATTGGGTGTCGATGCTGAAAGTGGCAAGAAAGTATTAGCCAGGATGGGACGTTATNNGTTATGGACCCATGGTTCAGATCGGTGATGTAAGCGATGAAGAAAAACCCCGCTTTGCGAAATTGAAAAATACGCAAAGCATTGAGACGATAAGTTTTGATGAAGCAATGGAGCTTTTCAAACTACCCAGAATCCTTGGCCAATTTGAAGAAAAGGAAGTAACAGTTAATATTGGCAGATTCGGGCCTTATATTGCCCACGATAAGAAGTTTTATTCCCTGGCCAAGGAGTTTGATCCCTATACGATCACTTTTGAAGAAGCCGTTCCCGTTATCACGGAAAAAAGAACAGCTAAAGAAGAGCGCACGATAAAGATTTTTGAAAAAGAGAAACTGCAGTTACTGCGCGGACCCTATGGGCCTTACATCAAGGAGGGGCTACGCAATTTTAAAATCCCGAAAGAGAAACAGGAAGCTGTGGCGGATCTGACCGTAGAAGAAATCAAAGCGATCATTGAAGAAGTAAAAGCCAATCCGCCGAAAAGGGTACCGAAAAGGAAAAAAAACGGGTAAAAATATCGCTAAAAACAACCTTTTGCACAAGAATCTATATCATTTACTCGTTATAGCTGGGAAAGCTTTTTGCGACAACCTTTTGTCAAGAATGAAAAGGTTAAAGAAATAAACATTCGTCACTCGTTTGTGGAAAAGATTTTTATTGCAGGTATATAACTTCCCCGATATTCATTTCCGTTATCCTGTTTGTAATATCAAGGAAGCAAAAAAATGTCCCACCCATGCAAGAAAACAAAGAAATCAAAGCCCTGTTCCATCTGATAGATGATCCGGATGAAGAAGTCTTCATTTCCGTAAGTGACCGCATTGTAACCTACGGAAGGGGGATCATACCCAATCTGGAAAACCTTTGGGAAAATACGGTCAGCGGAGAAATACAGGAGCGGATCGAAATACTTATCCATAAACTGCATTACAGGGACCTGACGGAAGATTTCCTGCGGTGGAAATCGAGTAGCTATCAGGATCTCCTTACTGCTTCCCTATTAGTTTCCAAATTTCAATACCCTGACCTGGCCACTTCTTCCATTTTACAGGAGGTAGAGAAATTGCGGCGCAATATCTGGCTCGAACTGAATAGTTATCTGACTCCTCTGGAGCAGGTAAATGTATTGACAAGTATCCTGTACAGCTACTATAGTCTCAAAGGAACGGAAGTGGGTTATCAACATCCGGAAGAGTTTCTGATCAATAAAGTTATCGAAACCAAAAGAGGAAATGCCCTTGCCAATGGTGTGTTGTATCTGATGTTAAGTGAATTGCTGGATATACCTATCCGCGCAATCAATATTCCGCGGCAATTTGTTCTTGCCTATATCAAACCAAATTATGAAGATGATAATTCCTTACCCGAAGATCCTTCTGTCCGCATTGAATTTTTTATTGACCCTATGAGCGGTCAGGTGTTTACGCACAAAGATGTTGAGAACTATTTTAAACGTGTTTCGGTTCCACCTGTCGATTCCTATTTCAAACCCATTTCACACACGCGTATTATCCAGACTCTATTAGAGGAGTTCAGTAAATGTTTCGATAATGAAAAAAATTCCTACAAGCAAAGGGAACTGATTGCACTTGCGGAATTGCTAATGGAGAATAAGTTGTAAAGCAAACCTAGTTTTTCAAAGCCTTATTATAGGAGCGTCCGTTCCGGAATTAAAGAAGCTCCCTTGACAATAGTATCAAAATATATTTTCAGAGTTGGATTTTTTGGTTTCCGCTTTTGAGAGCGACGACCTTCCCCTTCCATGAAAAAAACCCGGTCACACCTCCGGGAAGAATGATTTCTGCTTTGATGCCTTCTCCTTGTCTTTCCAGTTTCACTCCTATTTCGCCTTTCGGGTGGGGTACAGTTCCCTGCACACGCGTCAGGGCTCCGAGATAAGGTTCAATTTTTACTTTACTAAAGCCGGGAGCGATGGAACTTATCCCGCAAACGGTCGATAGTAATTCATAAACCGGAGAGGCGCTCCAGGCATGACAATCTGAGCGGGTGGGTTCAGGATTTTCCGCAAATGTGCTAAGACCGATACTCATCATTTTCACCCATGGTTTTAGTTGACCTAAAAATTCGTCCCCCAACTTTACTTTCTTCAGCGCCTCAAAAAGATAAAATTTAAAATAGTAGGTGCACTGGGTAATTGTAGTGTCTGAAATAATTTTTTGAATTATTTTTTTTTGTTCCTCTGCCGGTATCGCATCGGTAAGTACAGCCAGGATATTCGCGTGCTGACTAAATGTTTTTTTATCAGGTCTGTCTGCCAATAAGTTCCTTTTATAATCCCAGCACAATTTTAATGTATTAGATGTAAGTGAAGCCGCCAATGCTTTATACCTGGCGGCCTGCTGCATATTTCCGCCATATTCAAAAACTTGCGCTGCTTTTTGAAGACTGTAGGCAAATTGCAAAGTAATGATCGAAGAACCTCCACTGCAGCCGCCAGGTGGAACCCCGCCTGCATTTTCCAGGCTGTCCAGGGACCATGACCAATCCACAAATGGCCACCATTGCAGTTTACCCAGCATACCATTGGGAGCTATTCTTTTTTCGTACCATTTCAATACATTTTGCACTCCGTCAGAAAATGATTGGATAAACGCATCATCCTTTCTGTGTAGCCAGTAATCATGGATCATACAAACCCACCACAAAGAAAAAGTAGGAATTATCTGCATATCCCTGCTTGGATAGCGGCTCTCGGTTAATCCGTCGGGAATTCGGCTATGATCAATATCCATGATGGCTTTGCGCATCAGCCGGTCATCACCGGAAACATATAATGAAATCATCGCCTGAATTCTGGTATCACCCACATACTGCAGCTGTTCATAATAGGGGCAATCAAAATATGTTTCCGCGGCACAGAGCGTGGCCGTATGCCAGCCGATGGCCCATATTTTCTGTAGCGAGGCATCATCAGAATGGAAGGACGCATTCTCTTTAAAAGGGTAGCCCGTAAAAATTCCGTAAATGTCGTTAATAACAAGTGGCTCTTCTTTTGTTACAATTTCCAACTGAAGATAACGGTAAGTTCGAAAATGGAGGGGGCTGTATATCCGGTGATCCCTCCCATCACCGATGAACCTGTCCTGCAATCCTATAATAGATTTATTTTCAACTTCGTCACGGTTCCCTTTTTGTCCTTTAGCATCTACCAATGCTTCCGCATAGGTCAATGTAATCTCAGCCTCCTTCCCCCCGCTGAGATTCAATTCCGGATAGGCATTGGTGAGAGTAGAGTCGTCTAACAGGAGGGATATTTTACTATGCGCCGCAATAGTGAGCGGACTCTTTCCATTCACAAATTCGGGATCGACAGGAAAGGGGCTTTTTCTGAGTCTGGCCAGGCGCTGCATGGTTTCCTCCATTAAGGGAATGCTGCGTGGGACCAGCATCCAGTTACCGTCTGTTCCATAGGTCCTGGATTTGGCCGGGTACCCTAACTGTTGTGCATGAGGCCAATTGCTGTCGTCATAGCCGGATTGTTCAAACCCCCAGGCATACTTGTTTCCATCCATTCTTTCACCGTCTGCTGTTACTATATAGGTATGCATAGCAGCCCTGTTAAGCGGAAAGGGAGAATAGGCAGAATCCCTTATCACTTTCCAGCTGGAATTTGTATTTACTAAGTCTTCATTTTCAGAATCG
>PLCH01000235.1 GCA_003135585.1 Chitinophagaceae bacterium | reverse complement strand
GGTGGGAGTTTCCGGAGTTTTTATATTTGCCGACGGAGACGTTGCTGGTGGAAGTACTTGTTGTGGCTGCACATATTGTTGAACCGGAGCCGCATGTTGTTGTGAAGGTTGTTTCTTTTGCTTTATCGTGATTTTAAAGTCGTTTTTCTCAATACTAAGCTCACCGATATTACTTTTATTAACAAGCTTTACAAGTTCCTGAATTTGTTTAATGTCCATATTTACAAATTANNGCTAAGATAGGGATGATTTATGAAAATAGCATTTTTAAAAAAATAAAAAAATGGAAGAAATTGAAAGATTTCTAAAAGAAACCAAGCATTATTAGTTAGAATTGTCCACTTTTTTGCTCAAAAAAGAAAAAATCGGGGAGACGAATTTATTATTATATGATCAATAAAAACCTTAGTTGACGACTACAAACCAAACGTATTATTCCTTCACTCTTTCGACATATTCGCCCGTTTTGGTATTTACCCGTATCAGTTCGCCTTCATTTACAAACAAAGGTACATTGACGGAAGCACCTGTTTCCACGGTTGCCTGTTTTAGGGTGCGCGTAGCCGTATCACCCCGAAGGCCAGGCTCAGAGTAGGTCACCAGTAAAACTATTTTGTCGGGCAATTCTACGCGCATGGGTTGATCCGATTCTGTATTGATCAGTACAGAAACTTCCTGTCCGTCTTTTAAAAACTGGGGAGAATCCACCAAAGTTTCCTGCATAGCGATTTGTTCAAAAGTTTCAGTATCCATGAAATTGTAACCCGATTCGTCCTTGTAGAGGAACTGAAAAGTTTTTCTTTCCACCCGAACCGGGTAAATTGTATCACCGCTATTCCAGGTTTTTTCAATAGACCTGCTGTTGTCAACGCCTTTTAATTTGGCCCAGACCTTGGCAGCGGCGCGGGCAGTTTTATTTTCTCCAAATTCCACCACTGAATATAAACTCCCGTCGAGCTTAATGATCATTCCCCTGCTGATATCTGATGTATTTGCCATTTCAATTTACGATTTACAATTCACGAAACCCAAATTTTGAGGCGGCAAAGTTAAGGGAAAAATGGCAGCTGNNGAATTATACCGGCTGTTTTGTTAAAACCTTTTTTTAAATGAGGGCGTAAAAATTTTCCTGCTTATTTTTGAAAAAACATCCCCATGAAAAGATTGATTTCAATTGTTTTGATTTTCGCAGGATGCCAATATTTGATGGCTCAGAATGGCAATGCCGTCCAGCCTGCCTATCTCCGGTTTCCTACTATTCCTCCTTTGAGTTTATTGAAAGTTGACAGTGCAACCTATATCACCAAGGAGGACATAAAGAAGAACAGGCCCACACTCATCATCATATTCAGCCCGACATGCGATCACTGCAAACACCAGACGCAGGATATACTGGCCGATATGGATAAATTCAAAAACACTGAGATTGTAATGGCAACCCTACAGCCCTTTGAGGAAATGAAGGAATTTTATAATTAAANNACATCCGAATATCAAAATGGGCCGGGATGAAAAAGCAGTATTGCCCGGATTTTACAGGGACATGCGCAGTCTGCCCTACCTGGCACTTTATGATAAAAAAGGAAATTTAATTACTGTCTTCGAGGGCAACCAGAAAGTGGCCACTTTATTAAACGCATTTGAAAAGAAAGATAAGGAGTAATTGTCCTTGAAAAACCGCAAGCCTAAGTTATCTTAGCTGCTCAAAAAAAATTTTTATTTTTAAAAATACAAATGATGAAAATAACGGTTGTAGGCGCAGGGGCAGTCGGAGCCACTTGTGCCGATAATATTGCCCGCGCATCACTGGCCGAGGAATTGGTATTGCTTGATATAAAAGAAGGTCTGGCGGAGGGCAAGGCCCAGGACATGATGCAAACGGCAGCGTTATTGGGCTTTGAAACAAAAATTACAGGCAGCACCAACGATTTCACCGTCACTGCCGGATCAGCTGTGGTCGTGATTACCTCCGGAATACNNGTGAAGAACTGATCGGAACCAATGCAGGAATTGTAAAAGCGGTTACCGGTAATATTCTGAAATATTCACCGGATGCGATTCTGCTTATCATCAGTAATCCGATGGATACCATGACCTATCTGGCCCTGAAAGCAACGGGGATTCCAAAAAATAGAATCATAGGAATGGGCGGGGCTCTTGACAGTGCCCGGTTCAAATATCAGTTAAGCCAGCATTTGGCTTGCAGCCCCGCAGATTTAAATGCGCTGGTAATTGGCGGACACGGGGATACCACCATGATTCCTTTGATCCGTTTCGCAACCTGGAACAGCATTCCGGTAACAAAATTCTTAAATGAAACCCAGCAAAAACAGATTATAGGTGACACCATGGTNNGCAGGCGCCGCTTTGGTAAAAAGCATCGTCCGCAATGAAAAGAAATTATTCAGTTGCTGCGTTTCCCTGGATGGGGAATACGGACAGAAAGACATATGCCTGGGGGTTCCGGTAGTCATCGGCAATAAAGGCTGGGAAAAGATTCTCGACTTTGGCCTGAACGATGTCGAACAGGAACTTTTCACGAAGAGTGCGGAAGCGGTCAGGAGCATGAATGACGTATTAAAGACGCTCTGATTTAGTTTTTTTTGGATAAAAAAGGCGGTTTTTCCCCGCCTTTTTTATTTTTCCGGGGTTTAAAAATCCTTTTCCATCCGCCTATTCCAAAGACTGGCTATTTCGGGTTGCTCCCCGGCATTTTTTGGCAGTTTTTTCCATTAAAATTTAGAAAAGCAAACAAGTTGATGTATTTTTACTTATTCTATTCTTCTTCAATCTCCCGTTGATATTCGTACGTCTCGTATCCCATCCGAAAAGTCTTTTTGATCCTATTGCTATTACGTAAGTGGGAATATTATGCGGAAAATTTTACTTACAGGGTTGGCAGTTGTTTTTGTTTATTGCCTCACTGCCAATGGACAAGGTTATTCAGTATTCAGAAGGCATGATCCGAAAATTGATCCCAGTCTTAATCCCTTTGCCAATCCCAATATCAATCCTGACAGTAACTCATCCATAAACCCAAGTTATAACTGGAATATTAATCCATTGCACAGCAATGAAGTCAACCCGGCGTCCAATACTTCTATCAACCCCATGAATAACCTTTCGCTTAATCCGCATTCAAACCAGGTTCTGAATCCGGTGTATATGAAGAGTCTGCTGCCCAGCAATCCAACCTGGAACGGTTTGTACCTTTTTAACAAGAACAATGAAATATCCGGATATATTTCAATGGCCACCCAGGAGGTTATGATCTGCTTTAGCAACAAGGGGGAATGGAATGGCTACTTTGTAAAAGCAGGCAATTCCACCTATAATTTTTTTAATGTCACCGGAATNNCAAATGGACGGGCATCCATGTCAAGTAAGTTTTGGGCCGGCTTTTATATGGACCACAAAAAAACGATTGATGAAAAAAATTTTATTTGCAGGTATAGTTTTTCTTCTGATAATTAGCAAAATTTCCAGCGCACAGGTGCTTGATTGTAAACATGACCCAAAATGTGACAACAATCTGAGCCCCAATTCAAATCCCCTTATCAATCCGGAAAAGAATTCAAATATCAATCCTAAATATAACTGGAACCTCAATCCGCTGCACAACAATGATGTGAATCCTTCCTTGAACAGCTCCATCAGCCCATTGAATCATTTTGAGTTGAACCCTGACATCAATAAGAATCTGAACCCCATGTTTCACAATGAATACCATCCAAAAAGTCCAAGCTGGAAAGGGTTATACCTGTTTAACAAAGATGATGACATCGTCGGATATATATCGGTTGCCACTCAGCAGCTGATGCTGTGTTTTGACAGTCAGGGTGAATGGACAGGTTTTTTTATAAAAGCAAGCACATATATTTATAACCATTTTGACACC